>NZ_NFHX01000024.1:0-34645 GCF_002161515.1 Faecalibacterium sp. An58 | reverse complement strand
CGCAATCGCTTGCGTCCTGTGAATTACTTTTTGGAATTTTAAGTGTTTCCAACACTTTAAAGGTTCCGTTACAAGTATTCGATATTGTTCAATTTTCAAGGTCCTGCGCCGCGCTGTCTCTCGACCGGCGACCTGTTTATTTTACCACATCCGTCTTTGCTTGTCAAGCTCTTTTTTGAAGCTTTTCGCAAGCTCTTTTGCGTTTTGTGGGCGCCCCGTGGAGCGCTCGAATATAATACTACACCCGGGGGCTTTTGTCAACCCTTTTTTGCAAAAAAAGACAGACTTTTCTTCTGCTTTCCTCTCCGGATGCAAAAAAGCCGGATACACGCGGTATCCAGCCTTATTTCTCTTATTCTGTGCGGCGGATGGGGTGACGGGGCACGCCCCTTCCTTTATTTAAAAGTAGCTCCGGATCTGGAACTTATCCCCGGCGTCCTTTTTCTCCTCCACCACGATGCGCTCATGGTTGAAGTCGAAGTGGACCGGCAGGCACAGCTCGGTGTTGCGGGTCATCCGCAGCAGCTCATCCACCCGCTTTTTCTCGTCGGGCATATAGAACAGGTAGCTGACCCCCTCCTTTTTGGCCCGGCCGGTGCGGCCGATGCGGTGGGTATAGTGCTCGTTGTCCGAGGGGACGTCGTAATTGATCACCGCGTCCACGTCCGACACATCGATGCCGCGGGCCGCCACGTCGGTGGCCACCAGCACCGATACCTTGCCGTCCCGGAAACTCTGCATGATCCGGTTGCGGTCCTTCTGGGACAGGTCTCCGTGAAGGCAGTCCACCGAAAAGCCCAGCCGGGCCAGCTGGTTGGCCAGGGTGGCGGTGGCGAACTTGGTGTCGCAGAACACCATCACCCGCTTGTACCCCTCCCCGATGATGAGCTGGGCCAGGTCGGACAGCTTGTTGCGGCCCGAGGTCTCCAGCATATACTGGGTGATCTTGGGCTGGCTTTCCTCCCGGGGCTGCACGGTGATCTCCTCGGCATCCCGCTGATACAGCCAGCCGATGTCCATCACCTCGCGGCTGATGGTGGCCGAGAACATGGACAGGGACCTGCGGTTCTTCATCAGGTCGATGATGTGGCGCACGTCCTTATAAAAGCCCATGTTCAGCATCTCGTCCGCTTCGTCCAGCACCACCTGCACGACGCCGGACAGGTCGATGTTGTGGTGCCTGTAATGGTCCATCAGCCGGCCGGGGGTCGCCACCACGATCTGGCAGCCCTCCGCCAGACGGCGGGCCTGCTTTTCCATATTGGCGCCCCCGTAGACGCAGGCCACCTGCACGCCGGGCATAAAGTGGGTCAGGTCCTCCATATCCCCCGCGATCTGCTGGGCCAGCTCCCGGGTGGGGGCCAGGATCACCGCCTGGGGCTGCTTTTGGTCCGGCCGGATCTGTTCGGCCACCGGGATCCCAAAGGCACAGGTCTTGCCGGTGCCGGTGGGCGCCTTGGCGATCACGTCCCGGCCCGCCATCATCAGGGGGATCACCTTTTCCTGGATCTCGGTCATTTCATCAAAGCCCATCCGCTCCACTGCCTGGTGGATGGCCTCGCTGCACTGCAATTCGCTGTAACGCATGGTTCACTCCGTTCTGTTCTGGGTCATTGGGCTTTCTTATTTATCAGTATAGCACGGCAGGGACAGCTTGTCAGCCCCGGGCCAAAAAACAAGCCGGGCGCCTGTTGGCGTCCGGCCTGCGTATGGATCGAAAGCGTTATGCAGTCTCCTCCAGAGACTTGTTCTCCGCAGCGGCGGCCTGCCGGGCGGCCTCCAGCTTCTGCTTGAAGCGGCCGCTGGCCTTGAAGCCGGGGATGGAGGTGGACTCCAGGCGGCTGGACACCTTGGTCTTGGGGTTGGTGTAAGCCTTGGGCTTGCGCGGACGCATCTCAAAGCGGCCAAAGCCGGCAATGGTGACCTTCTCGTCGGCCCGCAGGCACTCTGCGATCTGGTCGAACATGGCGTCCATCGTCATTTCCACCTGGCTCTCGGGGAAGCCCGTCTTGCGGGCAACGGTCTCGATCATCTGGGAACGGGTCATATCTTTCTTTCCTCCTAGAACAACCTGTTATATACAAGAGATTTCGTCCAGATTGAAATATCTGGCGTGCCTCTCAAATTTTACGCTCTCTTGCATTTTTTGCACGCGGTAGAGTATAGCAAAGACTGGCGCTCATCGCGAGATTCTTCACACGAAACGTATCAATTTACACACGAACCGTCATTTCCCCTGATACAGCGTGGCAATATCCACCAGGGGAACGTCCTTCAGGCTGTGCTCGCTGCGCAGGCAGTTGACCAGTGCATTGGCCGTATCCACCGCGGTGATGCAGGGGATGCTCAGTTCGACGGCCTTGCGGCGCAGGCGGACCGAGTCCCTGTGGGGGTCGCGGCCCCGGGCGCTGGTGGAAAAGACATAGTCCACCAGACCGCTCTGGAGCAGGTCCACGATGTTGGGCGACTCGCCCGACATATTGCGCACCTCGTTGCAGGGCACCATGTGCTTGTTCAGCCAGGCGCAGGTGCCCGAGGTGCCGTACAGCTTGTAGCCCATGCTCTTGAGCTTCCAGGCGATGTCCACGAACTCGGGCTTGTCGCTGTCCTTGACGGTGAAGATGCAGCAGCTGGCGGGGCCGGGGGTCTTGAAGGTATAGCCCGCGCCGATGAGGCCCTTGAGCAGGGCGTCGTGGTAGTTGGGCGCGATGCCCAGCACCTCGCCGGTGGACTTCATCTCGGGGCCGAACTGGGTATCCACCCCGTGGAGCTTCTCAAAGCTGAACACCGGCACCTTGACCGCCACATAGGGGGCGTTGGGGTGCAGTCCGGTGCCGTAGCCCATGTCGGCCAGCTTTTCGCCCAGACAGCAGCGGACCGCCAGGTCCACCATGGGCACGCCGGTGACCTTGGAGATATAGGGCACGGTGCGGGACGACCGGGGGTTGACCTCGATGACGTACACCTTGCCGTCCGACACGGCGTACTGGACGTTGACCAGGCCCACCACCTTCAGCTCCCGGGCAAACCGGCCGGTGTAGTCCACCATGGTGTCGATGATGCTCTGGGACAGGTGCTGCGCCGGGTAGACGCAGATCGAGTCGCCCGAGTGGACACCGGTCCGCTCCACCTGCTCCATGATGCCGGGGATCAGGTAGTCGGTGCCGTCGCAGATGGCGTCCACCTCGCACTCGATGCCCTGGATGTACTTATCCAGCAGCACCGGGTGATCCATGTCCACGTGCTCGGTGATGACGCCCATATACTCGATGACGTCCTCCCGGGTGTAGGCCACGATCATGTTCTGACCGCCCAGCACATAGGACGGGCGCATCAGGACCGGCAGGCCGATCTCCTCGGCGGCGGCCAGGGCCTCCTCCAGGGTAAAGACGGTGCGGCCGGGGGCGCGGGGGATGCCGCAGCGCTCCAGCAGCTCGTCGAACCGCTCCCGGTCCTCGGCCTCATCGATGGCGTCCGCCGGGGTGCCCAGGATGGGCAGGCCGATCTCGTCCATGTGCTTGGCCAGCTTGATGGCGGTCTGGCCGCCAAACTGCACCACGCACCCGTCCGGCTTTTCGGTGGCGATGATGTTGTCCACGCTCTCGGGGGTCAGGGGGTCGAAGTAGAGCCGGTCGCCGGTGTCAAAGTCGGTGGACACCGTCTCGGGGTTGTTGTTGACCAGGATGGCCTCACAGCCGTGCTTTTTCAGCGTCCAGACGCAGTGCACCGAGCAGTAGTCGAACTCGATGCCCTGTCCGATCCGGATGGGGCCCGAGCCGAACACCAGCACCCGCTTTTTGTGGGGCCGGCCCGCCTCCTTCTCCTCGATGAAGGCCGCGGCCTCGTTGTCCCCGTCGTAGGTGGAGTAGAAATAGGGGGTGTTGGCCGAGAACTCGGCGGCGCAGGTATCCACCATCTTGAAGCCGGCCCGGTAATCCTCGACGGGCAGCTTCTCCACCCCGGCCAGCCGGCGGATGGTCTTGTCCTGGAAGCCGTACTTCTTGGCCTCCTTGTACTGCTCCTCGCTCAGCTGGCCATTGCAGCGGGCCAGGCCGTTCTCCAGGTTGGCCAGGTGCTGCATCTTGTCCAAAAACCACCAGTCGATCTTGGTGATGTTGTAGATGGTCTGGTGGTCGATGCCCCGCTTGAGAGCCTCGTAGACGCAGAACACCCGCTCGGAATCCTGCACATACAGGTGGGAGATGATCTCCTGGTCGCTCAGCTCCTCAAAGGGCTTGTGGGTCAGGGTGTCCATCCCCAGCTCGATGGAGGAGACGGCCTTCATCATGGCGGCCTCGAAGCTGTTGCCGATGCTCATCACCTCGCCGGTGGCCATCATCTGGGTGCCCAGGGACTTGTCCGCATAGACGAACTTGTCGAAGGGCCACTTGGGGTACTTGACCACGATGTAGTCCAGAGCCGGCTCAAAGCAGGCGCAGGTCTTGCCGGTGACGTCGTTGGTGATCTCGTCCAGGGTGTAGCCGATGGCGATCTTGGTGGCCACCTTGGCGATGGGATAGCCGGTGGCCTTGGAGGCCAGGGCCGACGAGCGGGACACACGGGGGTTGACCTCGATGACCGCGTAGTCGAAGCTGTCCGGCTTGAGGGCAAACTGGCAGTTGCAGCCGCCCTCGATCCCCAGCTCGGTGATGATGTCCAGCGCCGCGGTGCGCAGCATCTGGTATTCGTGGTCGCTCAGGGTCTGGCTGGGGGCCACCACCACCGAGTCGCCGGTGTGGATGCCCACAGGGTCCAGGTTCTCCATGTTGCAGACGGTGATGACGTTCCCCTTGTGGTCCCGCATCACCTCATACTCGATCTCTTTCCAGCCGGCGATGCACTTTTCCACCAGGATCTGATGGATGGGGGAAAGACGCAGGCCGTTGGTGCCGATCTCGATCAGCTTGGCCTTGTTCTCGCAGATGCCGCCGCCGGTGCCGCCCATGGTGAAGGCGGGCCGCACGATGACCGGGTAGCCGATGCGGTCGGCGCAGGCCAGCGCGTCCTCCAGCGTCTCCACCACCTCCGAGGGGATGATGGGCTGGTGCAGCTTCTCCATCGTCTCCTTGAACAGCTCCCGGTCCTCGGCCCGGTCGATGGTCTCGGGCTTGCAGGCCAGAAGCCGGATGCCGGTGCGGTCCAGATAGCCGCTGCGGGCCAGCTCCATGGACAGGTTCAGGCCCATCTGGCCGCCCAGGTTGGGCAGCACCGAGTCGGGCTTCTCGATGTCCAGGATCCGCTCCACCACCTCCAGGGTCATGGGCTCGATGTAGACGTGGTCGGCCACGTCGGGGTCGGTCATGATGGTGGCGGGGTTGGAGTTGAGCAGGACCGTCTCGATCCCCTCCGCCTTGAGGGCCCGGCAGGCCTGGGTGCCCGAATAGTCGAACTCAGCCGCCTGGCCGATGATGATGGGCCCCGAGCCGATCACCAGTACCTTTTTGATTCTGGGGTCCTTGGGCATATCAGCGCGCCTCCTTTGCGTTCTTTACGTTGGTCAGGAAGCGGTCGAACAAAAACTCGGTGTCCTTGGGGCCGCCGTTCGCTTCCGGGTGGAACTGGACGGTGAAGCAATTCCATTTCTTGTACTGGATGCCCTCGCAGGTGCCGTCGTTGGCGTTGACCTGGGCCACCGCGCCCATCTCGGCGGGCAGCTGGTCCCCCACCACCGCATAGCCGTGGTTCTGGCTGGTGATGAAGGTGCGCCCGCTGGCAAAGTCGGTGACCGGCTGGTTGGCGCCCCGGTGCCCGTACTTGAGCTTGGTGGTCTTGGCGCCGGCCGCCAGGGCGGACAGCTGATGGCCCAGGCAGATGCCGAAGGTGGGGATGTTCAGCTCGAAGATCCGGCGCAGGTTCTCGATGGCCTGCACCGGCTCGGCGGGGTCCCCGGGGCCGTTGGACAGCATGATGCCGTCGGGGGCCAGGGCGGCCACCTCCTCCGCGGTGGAGAAGGCGGGCATCACCGTCACCTTGCAGCCCCGGCGCACCAGGCAGCGGACGATGTTCCGCTTGCAGCCGTAATCCATCAGCACGATGTGGGGGCTGCCCTGGGGGTTGTGCACCTGGGGCTGGGTGCAGGTGACGTTCTTGACCGCATCGGTGACGGCATAGGCCCGCACCTCGTCCAGCAGCGCCTGGGTGCGGCCGGCGTTGGCCGGGTCGGCGGGGTCGAACTCGGTCAGGATGGCGCCGTTCATGACGCCGCTCTCCCGGATGATCCGGGTCAGACGCCGCGTGTCGATGCCCTCGATGCCGATGATCCCGTTCCGCTTCAAAAAGCTGTCCAGCGTCTCCTCGCTGCGCCAGTTGGAGGGGGTGGTGCAGGCCTCCCGGACGATGTAGCCCCGGGCCCACACCCGCTGCGACTCCATGTCCCAGCGGTTCATCCCATAGTTGCCGATCAGCGGGTAGGTCTGGGTGATGATCTGGCCGTAGTAGCTGGGGTCGGTCAGGGTCTCCTCAAAGCCCACCATGCCGGTGGCAAAGACCACCTCGCCCACCGTGACGCCCGCAGCGCCCACCGAACGGCCCGCAAACACCATCCCGTTTGCCAAAAGAAGATATGCGTTCATTGCGTTCCCTCGTTTTATCTTGCGCAGGACTTACAGGGTCTGCTTGGCCTGCTGGCTCATCTTCCGGCTGCCCAGGTGCACCAGGGGCAGCTTGCCCTCCTTGCACAGGGGACACTCCTCGGGAGCGTAGTTGGGCAGGTCCAGCTTGAGGGCGCTGGCCAGGATGGGGATGGGAGAGGGCGCCTCGGGCTTGGTGCGGTCCACCACGCAGGTGATGCCCAGGCAGATGCCGCCGGCCTCCTCGATGGCACGCTTGGTCTCCAGGGAGGAGATGCCGGTGGTCACCACGTCCTCCGCGATGATGCACTTCTCGCCCGGATGGATGGCGAACCGCTTCAGGGTCATCACATTGTCCACCCGCTCGGTGAAGATGGCACGCAGCCCGGTCTGGCGGGCCAGCTCATAGGCGTAGACGATGCCGCCCATGGCAGGCCCCACGATGACGTCCGCCCCCAGCTCCCTGATCCTGGCCGCCACCGGGGCCATCACCTCGGCGCACCGGTCGGGGTACTGCTGCAGATAGGCCATCTGGCAGTAGGCGCTGGAATGCCGCCCCGAGGACAGCAGGAAGTGGCCTTCCAGAAATGCGTCACAGCTCTTCAAAATCTCGATCGCTTCACTCATTGTCGTTCTCCCTTGTCTTCAAACCAAATAGGTGCGTCTCACGGTATTGTAACACGCAGATGTCGAAAATGCAACTTTATTCGCGATATTTCAGTTTTGGTTTATATATGCATTCTTTTCGGCATGATCAGCGGGCACAGCCCCGGATCTCGTCGAGGGTGGACACCCCGTGGGCGTCCATCCACGCGGCCATCTCGCAGGCCACCGTCTCCATGGCGCGGGGGTTTGCAAAGTTGGCGGCCCCCACCTGCACGGCGGCGGCGCCCGCCATGATGAACTCCAGCGCGTCGCGGCCGGTGGCGATGCCGCCCAGGCCCACCACCGGGATCTGCACGGCCCCCACGGCCTGCCAGACCATCCGCAGCGCGATGGGACGCACCGCCGGGCCGGACAGGCCCGCGAAGATGTTGTCAAAGACGGGGCGGCGCTTTTCCAGGTCGATGGCGCAGGCCTGGAAGGTGTTGGTCAGGCTGATGGCGTCGGCCCCGGCCTGTTCCACCGCCCGGCACATCGCGGGGATGTTCTCGGCCTGGGGGCTGAGCTTGACCATCAGGGGCTTTTTGCACACCTGGCGCACCATCCGCACCACTTCCCCTGCGGCCTCGGCCTTGACCCCGTAGGCCATCCCCCCCTGCTTGACGTTGGGGCAGCTGATGTTCAGCTCCACGATGTCCACGGCGCTGCCGTCCAGAAGGGCCGCGCCCTCCACGTATTCTTCCTCACTGTGGCCGCCAAGGTTCGCGATGACCACCGTGCCGTAGGCCGCTTTCAGGGCCAGCATCTCGGGCAGCTCCACTTCGATGAAGTGCTGCACGCCGGGATTTTGCAGCCCGATGCTGTTGATCAGCCCCGAGGGGGTCTCCCACAGCCGCTCGCCCTTGTTGCCGAACTGGCCGTGCAAAGTCAGCCCCTTGCCCGAGATCCCGCCGATCTTGCCAAAGTCGGCCAGGTCCTCGTATTCCACGCCGTAGCCCACCGTGCCCGAAGCGCCAATGACCGGGCTGTTCATCCGGAAGCCCAGCAGTTCCGTTGTCAGGTCTGCCATCCAAACACCTCCGTTCCCCAAAAGACCGGGCCGTCCTTACACACGCTTTTGGCCCCGGCCGCCGTCTCAATGGTGCAGCCCAGGCAGGCCCCGATGCCGCAGGCCATCTTCTTTTCCAGGCTGACCAGACAGGGGGTGCCCTTCTCCGCGCACAGGCGGGCGGCGTTCCGCATCATGGGCGTCGGCCCGCAGATCAGCACCAGGTCGTAGTCCGCCGGGTCATACAGCTGGGTGACAAAGCCGTGGAACCCCACCCGGCCGCTGTCGGTGGACACCTTCACCACACCCGCCAGGGCGCGGTAGGGCTCCATGCAGTAGGGCTGGTCCCGGAAGCCGAAAAACACATCCGGCCGGATGCCCAAAGCGGCCAGCTCCCGGGCGGTCTGGTACATGGGCGCGGTGCCGATGCCGCCTCCCACCAGGGCGATGCGCCGGTACTGCGCCGCCAGGGCGGGCAGGTCAAAGCCGTTGCCCATCGGCCCCGTCAGCTGCAAGCGGTCCCCGGGCTGGAGGGCGGCCAGCTTCCGGGTGCCCTCCCCCCCCACCAGCTGGTAGAGGAAGGAGACGGTCAGCGTCTCGCTCTCCCACTTGTGGACGCTGATGGGCCGGGACAGGAACGGCCCTTCCCCGGCGCCCCAGCTGCGCAGGGTGAAGAACTGCCCCGCATGGGGGGCGTGGGCCGGGTCAGGCCAGAGCACCTCCAGCAGCCGGATGTCCGGCTGGATGGCGGTGTGGCGCAGCACCTGGGCTTCACAGCAGGCTGCACGCATGGGCGATGGCCTCCTTCATATCCACACACTCGTTGTAGGCCGCCTCGTCAAAGGCCGTGCCGGGCTGCTTTTTGTAGGCCAGCAGGATGCCCCGGCTGGAGTTGACGGTGCCGCCGTTGCCCTGGTTGAGGTACTGTGCGATGTCCTCGGCCTTGCCGCCCTGGGCGCCGTAGCCGGGGATGAGGAAGAAGCTGTCCTTGTAGCGGGCGCGGATCTCGGCGGCCTCCTCGATGTGGGTGCCCCCGATCACCAGGCCGATGGACGAATAGCCGTGCCGGCCCATGTAGTCCTTGCCCAGGGCGTTCAGCTTGTCCCCCACCAGGTCGTAGACGTGGCGGCCGTCGGCCAGCTTCTCGTATTCAAAGTCCTTGGCGCCGCCGTTGGAGGTGCGGCAGAGCACGAACAGGCCCTTGCCCTGCTTTTCCGCATAGGGCAGGTAGGGGCTGATGGAATCCAGGCCCATGTAGGGGGCCAGGGTGACGAAGTCCGCCTCAAAGTCCCCCGTAAAGTGGCCGATGGCATACATCTCGGCGGTCTTGGCGATGTCGCCCCGCTTGATGTCCGCAATGACCGGCACGCCGGCCTCCCGCACGGCCTGCAGGGTCTGGGCGTAGGCCCGCAGCCCGTCCAGGCCCAGGGCCTCATAATAGGCGATCTGCACCTTGTAGCAGCCCGCCACCGCCTTGGTGGCCTCGATCAGGGCCTTGTTGAACCGGACGATGTTCTCCCCCCTGGACAGGGTCTTGTCCACGAACGTCTCGGGCAGGTAGGAAAAGTCGGTATCCAGGCCCACGCACACCGGGCCCCGGGCCTCGACCGCCTCATACAGCTTGTCCATGTTGGTATTCATCATTCTTCCCTCTCCTTTGCTCCCTTGTTCAGTCGGCCTGGTAGGTCAGGCAGCCGCCCTTGATGGTGGCGCAGACCCGGCCGTACAGCTCCGCCCCGTCGTAGGGGCTGTTCTTCGATTTCGAGTGCAGGTTTTCCCGCTTCACCGTATAGGGCGTGTCCAGGTCCACCAGCACCAGGTCGGCGTCGTAGCCGGGCTCCAGACGGCCCTTGTTCAGCCCCAGGATCTGGGCCGGGCGCTCGCTCATCAGGACGCTCAGCGCCTCCAGCGGCAGTCCCTCGCCGCGGCACAGCTTGGTGTAGCACACCCCGAAGGCGGTCTCGCTGCCCACCATGCCGGCGGCGCCTGCGGCCTTGTCCTCCTCCGAGTGGGGGGCGTGGTCGGTGGCGATGGCGTCCACCGTGCCGTCCCGGATGCCGTCCACCAGGGCAGCCACATCGTCGGCGGTGCGGATGGGCGGATTGACCCGGTAATCGCACACATCGTCGGTGAACCACAGATGGTGGGGGGTCACCTCGCAGGTGACCGGGGCCCCCCGCAGCTTGGCCATCCGGACGGCCTCGACCGACCCCCGGGTGGAGACGTGGCACATATGCAGCCTCGTCTGGTAGTATTCGCTCAGATGGCAGTTCCGCAGCGTCTCGATGTCCTCGGCCAGACGGTAATCCCAGGGGCTGATCTCCATATCCTCGGCGTGGCTCATGATGGTGATGCCCTTCTGATGGCAGATGGCAAAGGCCCTGGCCATGACGCTGGCGCTCTGCACCCCATGGCCGTCCTCGGTGACGAACCGCACCGTTTCGGGCAGGGTCTTGAGGTGGTCCAGGGTGCGGCCGTCAAAGTTTTGGGTGATGGACACCGTCTGGTTGGCATCGCACAGGCCCACCCGGGCGGCCTCATCCTCCACGGCAGCCGCCTGGGCCGCCGACGAGCAGACCGGCCTGGTGTTGGGCATCAGGTTGACGAAGGTATATCCCCCCGCCGCCGCGGCCCGGCTGCCGGTGGCCACGTCCTCCTTGTACTCGAAGCCGGGGGTGCGCCAGTGGACGTGCAGGTCCACGAAGGCGGGCAGGACGGTCAGGCCGGCGGCGTCCACCACCGGTTCGTCGGGGCCGGCCAGCGCCGCAAGGCCCCGGCCCACCGCCTGGATCCTGCCGCCGCTGAGATACAGCTCCACCTCCTGGCCGTGGACGTCAACTGCATGTTGGATGAGCATGGCTGATTCCTCCTTGTCACGATCCGCGCCGGGCGCGGGCAAAAAAAAACTTTTCCCCAAAAAAGGGAAAAGTTCAACTTTCACGAACAGGGAAAACACCGGCTGCGAAAAACCCGGCTGCAAAGCACATCTTCAGCTTGTTGTACCCGTGGGCGCACAGCATGGCACACATTCCCCTTTCCTCTCCGCCGGGCTGCATCCGGCCCGGCGGGACCGGGCCTTCTCGGACGCGCCCGAATGTCTTTCAGGTATTTTATCATAGAAACGCAAAAAGTGTCAATGCTCTGGAGGGATTTTGTTTGTGAGAAGTCGGGGCGCTGTCCAGGTAAATTTTTAGTAAAGCTCACAAAAATACCGCCCCGGCGGGGGCGTTTTGCCCTTTGCGGGGGCCAAAAGGGCCGCCGCGCTGTACTTTATCCCCCGCCTGTGTTAAAATAAAGGGGAACAAGACCTGTCATAAAAGCAAGGAGGGGTTTGCTTATGGGGCTGCTTGACGACGCCCGCAACATCCAGCGCAAAGACCCGGCCGCCCGCAGCGTGCTGGAAGTGATGCTGCTGTATCCGGGCTTCCACATCCTGGTGTATCACCGCATCGCCCACTGGCTGTACCGGCACGGCCACTTTTTCCTGGCCCGGTGGATCAGCCAGCGGGGCCGCCACAAGACCGGCATCGAGATCCACCCCGGGGCCACCATCGGCAGCCGGCTGTTCATCGACCACGGCATGGGCATCGTCTTTGGCGAGACCACCGAGATCGGGGACAACTGCACCATCTACCACGGGGTCACCCTGGGAGGCACCGGCAAGGACACCGGCAAGCGCCATCCCACCCTGGGCGACAACGTGCTGATCGGCGCCGGCACCAAGGTGCTGGGCCCGGTGTACATCGGGGACAACGCCCGGGTGGGCGCCGGCAGCGTGGTGCTGCGCAATCTGCCCGCCAACTGCACGGCGGTGGGCGTGCCCGCCGAAGTGGTGCGGATCAACAACAAGGCGGTCAACCCCGCCGACGACCTGGACCAGCAGGATCTGCCGGATCTGGTGGCCCAGCGGATCACCGCCCTGGACCAGCGGGTCAGCCAGCTGGAAAAAGCCGCCCAGGGAGAGCTGCCGCCCACCGCTACACAGGTGGCCGCCCGCTCCAATCCCCTGCTGCGGCCCGAGCCGGACCAGCCGGACAAGCGCTGAGACAGAAAACCGCCCCTGCGGCTCTCCCGATCGCGGAGAGTACAGGGGCGGTTTTTGGATTTGTTTATTCGTAGAGGGGGAAGCGCTCGGTCAGGGACAGCACGCGGGCGTTGATGTCCTCTTTCTGCTCGTCAAAGTTCCAGATGCAGTCGGCGATGCAGCCCGCGATGACCTTCATCTCCTCGGGACCCATGCCGCGGGTGGTCACCGCCGGGGTGCCCAGCCGCACACCCGACGTGACAAAGGGGCTGCGGGTCTCGCCGGGGACGGTGTTCTTGTTGGCTGTGATATGCACCGCGTCCAGACGGGCCTCCAGCTCCTTGCCGGTGCAGGCCTCGCTGCGCAGGTCCACCAGCATCAGGTGATTGTCGGTGCCGCCCGATACCAGCTGCACCCCGCGGGCCATCAGCTCCCCTGCCAGCACCTGGGCGTTCTCCACGATCTTGTGGGCGTACGCCTTGAACGCGGGCTGCAAAGCCTCCCCGAAGCAGACCGCCTTGGCCGCGATGACGTGCTCGAGGGGGCCGCCCTGGGTGCCGGGGAAGACCGCCGAGTTGATCCGCTTGGCCAGCACGGGGTTGTTGGTCAGGATCAGGCCGCCGCGGGGGCCGCGCAGGGTCTTGTGGGTGGTGGTGGTCACCACGTCGGCGTAGGGCACCGGGTTCTGGTGCGCCCCGCCCGCCACCAGGCCGGCGATGTGGGCCATATCCACCATCAGGTAGGCGCCGTAGCCGTGGGCGATCTGGGCCAGCCGCTCAAAGTCGATGGCCCGGGGATAGGCCGACGCGCCCGCCACCAGCATCTTGGGCCGGGCCTTTTTGACCGCCTTCTCCACCGCGTCGTAGTCGATGCGGCCGTCCTCCCCTACCCCGTAGGAGACGAAGCGGTAATTTTTGCCCGACATATTCACCGGCGAGCCGTGGGTCAGGTGGCCGCCCTGGGACAGGTCCATCCCCATGACGGTATCCCCCAGCTCCAGCAGGGCAAAGTAGACCGCGAGGTTGGCCTGGGCGCCCGAGTGGGGCTGGACGTTGGCGTACTTTGCGCCGAACAGCTCGCAGGCGCGGCGGATGGCGATGTTCTCCACCTCGTCCACATAGGCGCAGCCGCCGTAATAGCGCTTGCCCGGCAGGCCCTCGGCGTACTTGTTGGTCAGCACGCTGCCCATGGCGGCCATCACGGCCGGGGAGACGATGTTCTCACTGGCGATCAGCTCGATGTTCTGGCGCTGGCGGGTCAGCTCCCGGCCCATGGCGGCGCCCACTTCCGGGTCCACGCCGTTCACCATGCCGATGGTGTCCATCATTTCCTTGTACATTTCCATACCCCTCTCTTTATAAAAAAGTGAAGTCCCGCCGCCCTGTGCAGCGTTTTTGCTTACTCTATCATAATAGCAAAAAAGAGGGCGCAGTACAAGCCGCCGGGCAGAAGTCACACCTTTCCGGCACACAAAAACCGCCCCTCCGGGAAAGAAGGGGCGGTCGGTATGCTTTGTATGGCCGTCAGCCGGTCAGATTCAGTCCTTCTGGCCGTGCTTGCGGGCCTCCAGGGCGATGATGGCATCCCGGCGGGACAGGTTGATGCGGCCCTGCTGGTCGATGTCGGTGACCTTGACCACGATGGCGTCGCCCACAGCCACCACATCTTCCACCCGCTCGACCCGCTTGGTGTCCAGCTTGGAGATGTGCACAAGGCCCTCTTTGCCCGGGGCGATCTCCACAAAGGCGCCGAAGTTCATCAGGCGGGTGACCTTGCCCTTGTAGATGGCGCCGATCTCGGGATCTTCCACGATGGTCTTGATGGTGAAGATGGCCCGCTTGGCGTCCTCCTGGTCGATGGCCGAGACAAAGACGTGGCCGTCCTCCTGCACGTCGATCTTGCAGTTGCAGTTGGCGCAGATCTCCTGGATCACCTTGCCGCCCTTGCCGATGACGTCCTTGATCTTGTCGGTGGGGATGACGATGCTGAACATCTTGGGCGCCCAGCGGCTCAGCTCATGGCGGGGCTCGGCGATGACCGGCTTGATGATCTCATCCAGGATATACAGCCGGCCCTTGCGGCACTTCTCAAAGGCGTCCGCGATGATCTCGTAGGTCAGGCCGTCGATCTTGATATCCATCTGGATGGCGGTGATGCCCTTGCGGGTGCCGCCCACCTTGAAGTCCATGTCGCCGTGGAAATCCTCCACGCCCTGGATGTCCAGCATGGTCATCCAGCGGTCGCCCTCGGTGATCAGGCCGCAGCTGATGCCGGCCACCGGCGCCTTGATGGGCACGCCCGCATCCATCAGGGCCAGAGTGGAGCCGCAGATGGAAGCCTGGGAGGTGGAGCCGTTGGAGCTGAGCACCTCGGACACGCAGCGGATGGTGTAGGGGAAGTCCTCCATCGAGGGCAGCACCGGCACCAGGGCGCGCTCGGCCAGGGCGCCGTGGCCGATCTCACGCCGGCCGGGGCTGCGGGGCGAACGGGCCTCGCCCACCGAATAGGGCGGGAAGTTGTAGTGGTGAATATACCGCTTGGTCTGCTCGTCGGTCAAATCGTCCATGGTCTGGCTGTCCTTGGTGCCGCCCAGGGTACAGGTGGTCAGCACCTGGGTCTGGCCGCGGGTGAACATACCCGAACCGTGGACCCGGGGCAGGATGCCCACTTCGGCGGCCAGGGGCCGGATCTCGTTGATGCCGCGGCCGTCCACCCGCTTGCCCTCGTCCAGCAGCCAGCGGCGGACGATCTGCTTTTGCATCTTGTAGCTGATCAGGTCCAGGTCGGCGGCGGACAGGTCGGGGTACTCGGCGGCGATGTCGTCCAGGATGGGCAGCAGCGCCGCGTCCCGCACGTTCTTGTCGTCGGTGTCCATGGCGGCCTTGAAGCGGTCCAGGTACTTGTCCCGCACCGCGTGGAAGATGTCCATGTCGATGCCCGCGGTCTGGAACTGCACCTTGGGCTTGCCCCGCTCGGCCACGATGCCGTTGATGAAGGCGATCACCTTCTTGATCTCCACATGGGCGTCCTTGATGGCCTGCAGCATGGTGTCCTCGTCCACCTCGTTGGCGCCGGCCTCGATCATGACGATCTTGTCCATGGTGCCGGCCACCGTCAGGGCCAGGTCGCTGACCTGCCGCTGCTCATAGGTGGGGTTGAGGACGATCTCGCCCTCCACCAGGCCCACCTGCACCCCGGCGATGGGGCCGTTCCAGGGGATCTCGGAGACGGCGGTCACCAGCGACGCGCCGATCATGCCGGCGATCTCGGGGCTGCAATCGGGGTCCAGGCTCATGACGGTCATGGTGATGCAGACGTCGTTGCGCATCTCCTTGGGGAACAGGGGGCGCATGGGGCGGTCCACCACACGGCTGGTCAGGATGGCGCGCTCGCCGGGACGGCCCTCACGGCGCATAAAGCTGCCGGGGATGCGGCCCGCAGCGTAGAGCTTCTCCTCGTATTCCACGCTCAGGGGGAAGAAGTCCACCCCTTCCCGGGGCTTGGGGCTCATGGTGACGTTGCACAGCACCACCGTCTCACCGTAGCGGATCAGGGCGCTGGCGTTGGACAGGCCGCACATCTTGCCCATCTCGACCTTGAAGGGGCGGCCGGCCAGTTCCATCTCGTAGACCTTGTAGTGGGGGAATGTCTCTTTGCGGGAGCCGAATTCGATTGCCATCTAGTTACCTCCTTGTTCATCCAGGCGCTCTGGGCGCCTGCCTTCCAAGGCCGGCCGCCGCGGGCTATAGCAATAAGTCCAGCGCCCAAGCCGCAGCTTGGGCCCTCGATTTACTGCTGCAACACGCAGCGGCGGCCCTGCTTACCGATGTTTGATCCATACCCCGGGGGCCAAAACAAAAAGGCAGGCACCTGTGCATGGCGCCTGCCCCTCGTTCATTGTAATTACTTGCGCAGACCCAGCGTTGCGATCAGGGCGCGGTAGCGCTCCACATCCTTCTTCTGCAGGTAAGCCAGCAGATTGCGGCGGCGGCCGACCATCTTCAGCAGACCGCGGCGGCTGTGGTGATCGTTGGGGTTCTTCTTCAGGTGCTCGTTCAGCTCATTGATGTGAGCGGTCAGCAGAGCGACCTGCACCTCGGGGGAGCCGGTGTCCTTCTCGTTGAGGGCGACCTTGGCCATAACTTCCTGTTTGTTCATTTGTATCTACCTCTTTCCATGAATTCTGCCGTGACGAGGCGGTGGGAACCGGTCCTCCCATTGTGGGCATACTCCCAGCGCTGCGCCGCGGTAACGTGGATAGTATAGCAAAAATGCACACAAAAAGCAAGCGTCCGGAACCGGATTTGTTGAAACAATTTTTCTGTCCGCGCCTTTGGCCCCAAAACGCACTTGCGTCCGGGCCCAAACACGGTATACTATATGTAGTTTATCCGAAAGGAAGGAACCTGTTCCATGCACGATACCTTTTCCCGGCGCAGCTTTTTGAAGGCGGGCGCCCTCACCGCGGCCGGCCTGTGGGCCGCGCCGCAGCTCCCGGCCCAAGCCGCCCCCGGCCCGCAGCCCCTCCGGGGGACCCTCCGTCCCACCCGCTGGGGCCAGGTGCAGGGCGGGCAGGCCGCCCACGGGGCCCTTGTCTGGTATGGGGTGCCCTATGCCGCCGCGCCCGTCGGGCTGCTGCGGTGGCAGCCGCCCCAGGATCCCGCATCCTGGGCCGGGCCTCTGGACTGCACCGCCCCCGCTCCCCTGGCCCTGCAGCCCTGCAACGGGATGCCCGTGGGCGTCGAGGACTGCCTCCGGCTGGACATCTACGCCCCCGACGGGGCCGCGCAGCTGCCGGTGGTGGTGTATTTCCACGGCGGCGGCAACCGCACCGGCTCCACCCGGGAGATGTCCGGCGCCAAGCTGGCCGCCCGGGCCGGCTGCGTCTTTGTGTCGGTGGGATACCGGCTGGGTCTGCTGGGCTTCAACTGTCTGCCCGCCCTCCAGAACGGCCCCGACCGCACCGGCAACTACGCCCTGCTGGACGCGGCCAAAGCCTTTGACTGGGTGCGGGACAACATCGCCGCCTTTGGCGGGGACCCCGGCAACGTCACCGCCATGGGCTTTTCGGCGGGCGGCCGGGACGTGCTGGCCATGCTGGCCAGCCCCTGCTTTGCCGGGCGGTTCCACAAGGCGGTGTCCCTGTCCGGGGGACTGTCGGCGGCGGACCCCCAGGCCAGCGCCCGGCAGATCGCGCGGGCCTTTGCCCCGCTGGCGGTGGAGGACGGCCTGTGCCCCGACCCGGAGACCGCCTTCGGCTGGCTGCTGGAGGACCGGGAGGAGGTGCGCCGCTGGCTGTACGATCTGGACCCCGCCCGCATCTGTATGCAGATGCCCGACGGGGGCGATCTGCGGATGAGCAGCTTCCCCCATCTGTACGCCGACGGGGTCACCCTGCCCCGGGACGGTTTTGCCCGGGGCGCCTGCAACGCCGTCCCCCTGCTGCTGGCCACCGCCAGCACCGAATTCAGCCTGTTCAACCCCTTCCCCGACTTCTACCAGGCCCAGGGCCTCACGGCCGGCGAGGCCGCGGCAGCCCGGCAGTGGGCCGTCGGGTATGGCTCCGAACTCTACCAGCTCTACAACGGGCCCGCCGCCGCCCGGACCCTGACCGACGGCGGGTACGCCGCCCCCATCTGGCTGTGCCGCATCGCCTACGGCGCGCCGGACAGCCGCAGCCCCATCCATGCCCTGGGCCTTGGCTCTTACCACGGCATCTGCCTGCCCATGCTGTCGGATGAAAACGACCTGGCGGGCCTGGCCGGCCTTTCGAGCGCGGGCTTTGCCGCCATGAGCGACGCTTTCCTCCAGGCGGTGGGCGCTTTCCTGCGCACCGGGACGCCCCGGGCCGACGCTCTGCCCGCCTGGCAGCCCTGGACCGCCGACCGCCCCGAAGCCCTGGTACTGGACGCCGATGACCGGACGCTGGATGCGTGCATCCGGCCCGCCCCCGCCGGCTGCGACGGCATCCTGAACGCCATGGAAGCGGACGGCGCCCTCTCCCCCCACGCCAAAGAGGTGACCGTCCGCACGGTGCTGAACGGACGGCTGTTCAGCGCCGCCCTGGACGCGCGCTGGCACAATCCCAGCCTCTGGACCTGAAAGCCGGAACGCAAAAACAAAAAGCCCGCTGCTTTTGGAGCAGCGGACTTTTTTATTGGAAGTATTCCTGGGCGCGGCGGGCGGCGTTTTGGATGCAGTCCCGCAGCTGGTCCAGGGTATCGAATTTTTTGCTGGGGCTCAGGTAGGCAAAGAACTCCACCACCGGGTCCGCGCCGTACAGATCGCCCGAGAAACCGGGGATGAAGGTCTCGCAGGTGACCTTGGCGGGATCGTCGTTGACGGTGGGCCGGGAGCCCAGACCGGTGGCCGAAGGATAGCTGGCCCCTCCAATGGTGGTGCGGGTGATGTAGATGCCGTACCGGGGCAGCTGGTAGCCTGCGGGGTAGATCTGGTTGATGGTGGGCACACCCAGGGTGCGGCCCAGCCCTGCCCCATGCTGCACCGGGAACCGGATGGCATAGGGCGCGCCCAGCATGGCGTTGGCGGCGGGGATGTCGCCTCCCTCCAGGGCGGAGCGGATGCGGCTGGAGGAGACCGGCTTGCCCTCGAACTGGGCCATGGGCTGGACATATACCTCCACCCCCAGGGGGGCGCACAGCTGCCGCAGCAGGCCGGGGTCGCCGGCGGCTTTGGCCCCAAAGGTGAAGTTTTCCCCGCAGAACAGGGCCCTGGCCCGGCAATCGGTCACCAGCCCCCGCACGAACTGCTCGGGGGTCATGGCCTGGATGTCCTCAAAGGCGGGGACCAGGTAATGCTCCACCCCCAGGCCGGCGATGATCCGGTGCTTGTCCTCGGTGGACAGCAGCCGGCGGCCCTTCATCCGGCTGCCGGCCGGCAGCTGGAAGGTGAACACCGCCGGAGCGGCCCCATGGGCCCTGGCCCAGTCCACCGCCCCGCCGATCACCGCACGGTGGCCCAGATGGATGCCGTCGAAGTAGCCCAAAGCCACCGCGCTGCCCTGCTTGTCCCCCAGATCCAGGGGGGACATGGTTGGATAGATCTGCATAGTTCCTCTTTATATCTTCAGCAAGCGGCGGCCCGGGTCAGCCCCGCTCCACAAACAGTTTTTCCACACGCAGCACCCCGCCTGTCACATTGGCCAGACCCAGAAAGGCGCCGGCGGCGTCCCGCACCCGGTATCGCCCGTCCGGAGCCGGATAGCGGCTGGTGGGGCAGCCGTTCATCAGATGGGCGGCCACCCGCGCGTCCGCCGTCAAAAGCGGCAGCGGCTCGAATACCCGCTCCACCGGCAGCAGCAGCGCCTCCAGCGTCCCCTGCTGCCGCGCCTCCAGGATGCAGTCCATGGTGTGGGCGTCGGCCTCGGCAAAAAGGCCCGCCCGGACCCGCCGCAGTGCGCTCATGGTGCCGAGCTGGCCCATGGCCGCCGCGATCTCCTCCAGCAGGGTGCGGATATAGGTGCCCTTGGAGCAGCGCACCAGCAGCGTGTATTCCCCGGGGGCCGGGCTGCCCTGGTACTCGATGGCGTAGACCTGGATGGGCCGGGGCTTGCGCTCCACCTCCAGGCCCTGGCGGGCCGCCTTGTAGAGGGGCTGGCCGTTCACCTTCACCGCCGAGTACATGGGGGGCGTCTGCATCTGGGGCCCCACGAACCGGGGCAGCACCTCCAGCAGCTCCTTCTCTCCCCCCGTGACGGGGCGCTGTTCCAGCACCCTGCCGGTGACGTCCCCGGTATCGGTGCGGCAGCCCAGGCGCAGGACGGCCCGGTAGGTCTTGTCATGGTCCAGCTGGAGGTCCACTGCCTTGCTGGCAAAGCCGCAGAACACGGGCAGCACTCCGGTGGCCATGGGGTCCAGCGTACCGCTGTGCCCCAGCTTGCGGGTGCCCAGCACCCCCCGCAGCTTGGCAATGACGTCAAAGCTGGTCCAGCCGGCGGGCTTGTCCACCACAAGGATCCCCTGCATCATGGCCGGGCCTCCTCGCCGGCGTCCAGCACCGCCCGGGCCTCGGCCAGCACCGCCTGCCGGGCGTTGTCCAGCGTGCCCAGCAGTTCACAGCCTGCGGCCCGCAGGTGCCCGCCGCCGCCCAGACGCCGGGCGATGGCGCAGGCGTCCACCCCTTTGGCGGTGCGGATGCTGACCCGCCAGCTGCCGCCGGGCAGCTGACGGAAGGTCAGGCCCACCTGCACCCCTTCGATGCCGATGGGCAGGGCGGTCAGCTCGTCCAGGTCGGCGGGGTCGGCGCCGCTGGCGGCCGTCTCGTCCCGGTCCAGCCAGATGACGGCGCACCGGCCCTCCAGCTCGTAGGTCAGGTGGCTGCGGGCGATCCGCTCGGCCTCCATCTGGCCCCGGCTCCGGGTGGCGAACAGGATGGTGTTCAGCTCCTCCACCCGGGCCCCGGCCTCGATCAGGCCGGCGGCCACCCGGTGGGTGCGGGCGGTGGTGTTGGCAAAGCGGAAGCAGCCGGTGTCGGTGGCAAGGCCGGTGTACAGACAGTCAGCCACCAGCGGGGTGATCTCAGCCCCCATGGCCTGCAGCACCTCCCACAGCAGTTCGGCCGCGGCTGCCGCCGAGGCGTCCAGCAGGGTGCAGTCGGCATAGCCTCCGTTGCCCGCATGGTGGTCGATGCACAGATCCACATGGCGGCTGTAAGCGGGCATCAGGCCCGCATCCCCCAGCAGGGCCACCCCTGCCACATCCACCGCCACCACCAGATCCGGGACAAACTCGCCCCGGAACAGCCTGGGCCGGGTGAAGGACAGGCGGGGCGGGATGGGGTCGGCGCAGAGCACCGCCGCCTGGCGGCCCATGCCGTTGAGGACATGGCAGAGGGCGGCGCCGCAGCCGATGGTATCCCCATCGGGGTTCTTGTGGCACAGGATCAGCACCTGCCCGGCTTCCAGCAGCCGGGCGGCGGCCTGTTCCACATGCATGGATTGGGTCATAGCTGTCGTCATCCTTTCCGGCGCAGGGTCACGCATCCTCTGCGGGACCGTCCTCATCCACCTTCAGGTCCTTGAGCAGCTGGTTGATGTGGGCGGCATAGGCCGCGCCGTCATCCTCCACGAACACCAGCCGGGGGGCCTTGCGGATGTGCATTTTGCGGCTCAGCTCGGTGCGCACATGGCCGGCGGCCCCGTTCAGGGCCTGGACCACCGGGGCGGGGCCGCCCTCATGGCCCATGACGCTGACATACACCTTGGCCACATCCAGGTCGGCCGTCACATCCAGCCGGGTGACGGTCAGCAGGCCGCCCTCCAGGCGGGGGTCCTTCAGGCGGGAAATGATGGCGATCAGCTCCCGCTTCATATCCTGGGCCAGACGGCCCATATTTTTTTCAGACATAGCTTTTCTCCCTTCTCACGGCGCGCGAAAAACGGCCCGTCATGCTCTTGGTCCGGGGAGCGCTCAGTCGCGGTACTCCTCCATCCGGAAGGCCTCGTACACGTCGCCCTCCTTCACGTCCGAGAACTTGGCCAGGGTGACGCCGCACTCGTAGCCCTCGGCCACTTCCTTGACGTCGTCCTTGAAGCGGCGCAGGGATGCGATCTCGTCCTCCGCGATGACGATGCCGTCCCGCACCACACGGATCTTGCTGTCCCGGGTGATCTTGCCCGAGGTGACGCGGCAGCCGGCCACGGTGCCCACGCTGCTGATCTTGTACACCTGGCGCACCTGCAGCTCGCCCAGGGACACCTCGCGGTATTTGGGCGCCAGCATACCCTTCATGGCGTCGGACACATCGTTGATGGCGTCGTAGATGACGCGGTACATCCGCATCTCCACCTTGGTGGCTGCGGCGGCCTCCTTGGCGATGTTGTCGGGGCGGACGTTGAAGCCGATGATGATGGCGTTGGATGCGTCGGCCAGGTCCACGTCCGACTTGCTGATGGCGCCCACGCCGGCGTGGATGACCCGCACCCGCACTTCCTCGTTGGACAGCTTCTCCAGCGACTGCTTGACGGCCTCGGCAGAGCCCTGCACGTCGGCCTTGACCACGATGGCCAGTTCCTTCATGTCGTTCTGGGCCATCTGGGTGAACAGGTTATCCAGGGTGACCTTCTGGAAGGCGGAGAACTGCTTCTCCTTGGCGGCAGCGGCGCGCTTCTCGGCCAGCTCACGGGCCAGGCGCTCGTCGGCCACCGCCTCGAACAGGTCGCCGGCCTCGGGCACGGCGGTCAGGCCGGTGATCTCCACGGGGGTGGAGGGGGTGGCGTTGGCAATGGAACGGCCCTTGTCGTCCCGCATGGTGCGCACGCGGCCCACGGCGGTGCCGGCGATCAGCACATCGCCGATGTGCAGCGTGCCGTTCTGGACCAGCAGGGTGGCGATGGGGCCCTGGCCCTTGTCCAGGCGGGCTTCCACCACGGCGCCCTTGGCGCGGCGGTTGGGGTTGGCCTTCAGCTCCATCACCTCGGCCTCCAGGGCGATGCGCTCCAGCAGGTCGCTGATGCCCTTGCCGGTGAGGGCGGACACCGGGATGCAGGCGGTATCGCCGCCCCAGTCCTCGGCGATGAGGCCGTATTTGGTCAGGTCCTCCATCACCCGCTCGGGGTTGGCGGTGGGTTTATCCATCTTGTTGATGGCCACGATCACCTTGACGTTGGCGGCCTTGGCGTGGTTGATGGACTCAATGGTCTGGGGCATGATGCCGTCATCGGCAGCCACCACCAGCACCGCGATGTCGGTCATGTTGGCGCCGCGGGCACGCATGGAGGTGAAGGCCTCGTGGCCGGGGGTATCCAGGAAGGTGATCAGGTCGTCCCCCACCTTGACCTGGTATGCGCCGATGGCCTGGGTGATGCCGCCGGCCTCGCCGGCCGTGACGTTGGTCTTGCGGATGGCGTCCAGGATGCTGGTCTTGCCGTGGTCGACGTGGCCCATGACGCAGACCACCGGGGGACGGGGCTGCAGATCGGCTTCGTTGTCCTGCTCCGGCTCGAACAGACGCTCCTCGATGGTGACGTGCACCTCGTGCTCCACCTTGGCGTGGAACTCCTCGGCGATGAGGGAGGCGGTATCGAAATCGATGACGTCGTTGATGGCGTGCATCTCACCCATCTGCATGAACTTGGCGATCACCTTGCCGGCCTGCTGCTTGAGCCGGGCGGCCAGCTCACCCACCGTGATCTCGTCGGGGATGGACACCTTCAGCTGGGCGTTGCGGGCCTTCTCCAGCTGGATGCGCTGCATCCGCTCGGCCTCGGTCTCCCGCTTGCCCTTCTGGTACTGCTGGCGCTGGCGCTGGCCCCGCTGGGTGAACTTCTGCTTGTTGCCCTGGGGGGTGGGCTTGCGGCGGTTCTCGGTGTTCTTGGTGGAGGCCAGGTCGTCGTAGCGCACGTCGAAGCGGTCCACGTTGACATCCACCGTGCGGGTATCCACCGTCACCTGGTTGTCCTGGCGCTTGACCTGCACCGATTCGGCGGCAGAGGCCTTGGTGCCGGTCTCGCGGCCCAGCTCACTGAGGGAGACGGTCTTTTCGTCCCGCTTCTTGTGGGCCTGGGGCGCGGGCTTGTGCTTTTCGGCCGGCTGCTGCTTTGCGCCCTGCTTGGCGCCGCCGCTGCTGCCGGCGCCCTTCTGGCCGTTCTTGGCGGCGGGGGCGGGGGCGGCCTTGGGCTCGGGCCGGGCACTGTTCAGGAAGGCCGACAGGTCCGCCTCGCTGTTCTGGCTGCTGAGGCGGTCCAGCAAAAGGTTCAGCTCCTTTTCTTCCAGGGTGGAGCTGTTCTTTTTGTCCTTGATCCCGGCCTGGGTCAAGGTGTCGAGGATCTTCTTGACCGAAAGGCCGGTGTCCTTTGCAAAATCTGTGACTTTATATTTTACGATCATTCGCTTATATCCTCCTCGTATTTGATGGCGCCGCAGGCCTGCAGCCGGTCATAGCAGAGCTTTGCCAGGTTGCGGTCGGTGACGGCGCATACGGCCATGGGCCGGCGGCCCAGGGGGGCCAGCCGCTCCATGGTCAAAGGCAGGGCCAGCACGTCCACCACGTCGCCGATGCTCGCGCGCAGGCGGCTCGCGGTCTTGGGGCTGGCATCGGCGGCGGTGAGCGCCAGCCAGGCTTTGCCGCTGAGGGCGGCTTCCTCCACGGCGTCAAACCCCATCACCAGCCTGCCCGCCTTGCGGCACAGGCTGAGGGCCTGGAACAAAGCGTCCTCGGGGGGCATGGCGGGCTTGGGCGCAGCTTTAGCTTTGGGCATCGGTTCCCTCCTTCTGGACGGCGGCCAGCTGGTCGGCCAGCTGCTGGTAGACCCCTGCGGGCACGGGCTGTTCAAAGCTGCGCTCCAGGGCTTTCTTTTTCTGCGCCTTGGCCAGGCAGGCGGGGTCGGGGCACAGATACGCGCCCCGGCCCGGCTTTTTGCCGGTGGTGTCGATGGAGATGGTCCCGTCGGGACCCCGCACCACCCGCACCAGCTCCTTTTTGGGGCGGCTGGTCTGGCAGCCCACGCACTGGCGCATGGGGATCTTTTTTTGCGGCTTGTGCTGCGGCATCACACGTCCCTCCCCCGTCATTCGGCGGCGGGTGCCGCCTCAGGGTCTGCCTGCGCGGGCCGGGCCTCGGCCTCGGCCTTGGGCTCCTCCTGGGGCTCCTCGCCATAGTAGCCGCTCTCGGGGCGGATGTCGATGTTGTAGCCGGTCAGCCGGGCGCACAGGCGGGCGTTCTGGCCCTTGTTGCCGATGGCCAGGCTGAGCTGGTTGTCGGGGACGGTGACCCGGCACGAGCGGCTCTCGCCGGGCAGCAGCTCCACCTTCAGCACCTTGGCGGGGCTGAGGGCCGAGGCGATGAAGGCGGCAGGATCGTCGCTCCACTGCACGATGTCGATCTTCTCGCCGTGCAGATGGCCCACCACGGCGGCCACACGGTCCCCGCGGGGGCCGATGCAGGCCGAGACGGGGTTGACGTTGGCGTCCCGGCTGGACACCGCCATCTTGGTGCGGGTGCCGGCCTCCCGGGCGATGGCCTTGACCTCCACCGTGCCGTCGAAGATCTCGGGCACTTCCAGCTCGAACAGGCGCTTGACCAGGCCGGGATGGGTGCGGCTGATCATGACGCGGGGGCCGCGCTCGGTGGCGGCCACGTCGATGACATAGACCTGCAGCTGCTGGCCCTCGGTGTAGCTCTCGCCCGGCACCTGCTCGCTGCGGGGCAGCACGGCTTCGCCGCCCTTGCCCATATCCACAGCCACCAGGCCCCGCTCGTGATCCACGCGGGTGACGGTGGCCATGACGATGTCGTGGCTCTTGGACTGGATCTCGCTGAGCTGCTGGCTGCGCTCGGCCTCCCGGATGCCCTGCCGGATGACGTGCTTGGCGGTCTGGGCGGCGATGCGGCCGAAGTCCCGGGTCTTGAGGGGGGTGATCACCCGGTCGCCCACCTGGTAGGTGCGGCGCAGGGTCTGGGCCTTGCTGAGGGGCAGCTGGGTGTGCTCGTTCTCCCAGTCCTCGTCGGCCACCACGTCCTGCACCAGGGCCACGTTGAAGGCGCCTGCGGCGGGGTCGATCTCCACGATGACGTTGTCGTCCTCCACATCGTAGTTCTTTTTGACGGCGATCACGATCGCCGCCCGGATCTTCTCGATCAGATATTCGGCGGTGATGCCCCGTTCATGCTCCAGCATGGTGAGGGCCTCGAAGAATTCATTGTTGCCTGCCATTTTTCGGTATTCCTCCCAATATGTTGATTAAAACAAGTCCTCATCGTCGCACAGCTGGGCCTTGCTGACCGCGGTCAGCTCCACCGTGACGGGGCCCTCGGCGGTGTCCAGGGTGACGGCGCCGCCCTGGCGGCCGGTCAGGACGCCTTCCAGCTGGCGGCGGCCTGCCGCGTCGGGCCGGTACAGCCGCAGCCGCACCGTTTGGCCGGTCAGGGCGTCGTAGTGCTCAGGCCGGGTGAGCCGGCGGCCCAGACCCGGGGAGCCCACCTCCAGATAGTAGCTCTGGGGGATGGGGTCGACCTCGTCCAGCACCGGGTCCAGCGCATGGGACACGGCGGCGCAGGTATCGGTGTCCATCGGGCCGTCCCGGTCGATCAGTACCCGCAGATACCATTCCGGACCTTCTTTTTCAAATACCACGTCCCAAAGCCGCAGTCCCATCTCCTCGACGATGGGACGCACCAGCGCTTCCACGCGCTGCGCGGTATTCCCGCTCGCTTGCTTCGCCATGTTGAAAACCTCCATATCAAACAAGAAAAGCGGACCTTGCGGCCCACTTTCCATTCAATCGTGTATTCGTACTATCAGAATATACCACACATCGGCGGAATATGCAAGAGTGTGGAGCCAAAAGGCGCCGGTATTTTCCCGCGCCGCGCGCCAAAAAGGTCCCCCGCGCCCGGCACAGGGCGGCGGAGGACCCGCGCGCAGGACATTTCGGCCCGCCTGCCGGGGCTTTTAGAACGCCATCTTTTCCTCCAGCCAGGCGCGCAGCTGGGTGATGGGCATACGCACCTGCTCCATGGTGTCGCGGTCGCGGACGGTGACGCAGCCGTCGGCAGCGATGCCCTTGGCCTCGTCGCCCACCGTGTCGAAGTCCACCGTGATGCAGTAGGGGGTGCCGATCTCATCCTCACGGCGGTAGCGCTTGCCGATCGAGCCGGTCTCGTCGTAGTCCACCATGAAGTATTTGCACAGTTCGTTGCGGATCTCCATCGCCTTGGGCGCCAGCTTCTTGCTCAGGGGCAGCACCGCGCACTTGTAAGGGGCCAGGGCCGGGTGCAGGTGCAGCACCGTGCGCACGTCCTCCTTGCCCTTGGCGTCGGTCAGGCGCTCCTCGTCGTAGGCCTCGCACAGGAAGGCCAGGGCCACACGGTCACAGCCCAGGGACGGCTCGATGACGTAGGGGATATAGTGCTCGCCGGTCTCGGCGTCGTAGTATTCCAGGCTCTTGCCCGAGGCTTCCTGGTGACGGCCCAGGTCGTAGTTGGTGCGGTCTGCGATGCCCCACAGCTCGCCCCAGTCGGTGAAGGGGAAGGCGTACTCGATGTCGGTGGTGGCGCGGCTGTAGAAAGCCAGCTCGGCCGCCTCGTGGTCGCGCAGGCGCAGGTGCTCCTCCTTGATGCCCAGGCTCAGCAGCCAGTTCTTGCAGAACTCCTTCCAGTAGGCGAACCACTCCAGGTCGGTGCCCGGCTTGCAGAAGAACTCGCACTCCATCTGCTCGAACTCCCGGGTGCGGAAGGTAAAGTTGCCCGGGGTGATCTCATTGCGGAAGGCCTTGCCCACCTGGCACACGCCGAAGGGCAGCTTGCGGCGGGTGGTGCGCTGGATGTTGGCAAAGTTGACAAAGATGCCCTGGGCCGTCTCGGGCCGCAGATAGCACACCGAGGAGCTGTCCTCGGTGACGCCGATGGCCGTCTTGAACATCAGGTTGAACTTGCGGATGGGGGTGAAATCGTGCTTGCCGCAGACCGGGCAGACCACCTGGGGATGCTCGGCGATGAACTGATCCATCTCATCAAAGCTCATGGCGTCCACGTTCACGTCGGGGAACTCGTCCGCGATCAGCTTGTCGGCCCGGTGGCGGGCCTTGCAGGCACGGCAGTCCAGCAGGGGGTCCGAGAAGCTGGCCACATGGCCGGTGGTCACCCAGGTCTGGGGGTTCATCAGGATGGCCGCATCCAGGCCCACATTATAAGGGCTCTCCTGGACGAACTTCTTCAGCCACGCCTTTTTGACGTTGTTCTTGAACTCGACGCCCAGAGGGCCGTAGTCCCAGCTGTTGGCCAGGCCGCCGTAAATTTCCGACCCGGGAAAGACAAAGCCCCGGTTCTTGCACAGGGCCACGATCGTATCAAGGGTCTTTTCGCTGTGTTCCATAGTATTCCATTCCTTTCCGTCCGCGGCTGGCTTGCCGCGTCGCTGCGTGGAGCCCGGGCGCACCCCGGGCGTGTACCCCTCTACTTTACCATGACCCGGGCCAAAACACAAGTGGCGTCTTGTGCCGCCGGGCCCTTTGGGTTATACTGATACCAAAACCACCCCGAATGCAGAAAGGAAACCAGATCCATGGAACATTTCGATACGCTTTTAGCCAAATACGCCGACTTCATCGTGCGGGTGGGCTGCAACGTCCAGCCGGGGCAGACCCTCATCATCGGCGCTCCGCTGGAGGCCGCCCCCCTGGCCCGTCTGTGCGCCGCCAGCGCCTTTGACGCCGGCGCCCGGGACGTGCGGGTGGACTGGAGCGACGACGCCCTCACCCGCATCCGCCTGGAAAAAGGGGCCGAGGAGGCCCTGTGCGACGTCAAGCCCTACCTGCTGCGCAGCTACCTGGACTATGCCGAGAGCGAAGGCGGGGTCTGCGTGCTCAACCTGCTGGCCGACGATCCCGAAGCCCTGGCCGGGCTGGACGCCGGCAAGGTCAGCCGGGTGAGCACCGCCCGCCGCAAGGCCCTGGCCCCCTGGCGCAGCTACACCATGAACGACCGGGTCCAGTGGTCCATCGCGGCCATGCCCTCGGCGGCATGGGCCCGCAAACTCTTCCCCGGCCTGTCCCGGGACGACGCCGTCGAAAAGCTGTGGCAGCTCATCTTCGACACCTGCCGGGTCACCGGCGGGGACCCTGTGGGGGCGTGGAAGGCCCATCTGGACCGCCTGACCGGGCTGCGGGACAAGCTGAACCGGCTGGACCTGGAATCGGTGCGGTTCGAGAGCGGCAACGGCACCGACCTGACGGTGGGCCTGGCCGACGGCGCCGTCTGGGAGAGCGCCGGCAGCGTCAGCGAGAAGGGGGTGCCCTTCCTGCCCAACATCCCCACCGAGGAAGTGTTCACGGCGCCCCACCGGGACAAGGTGGAGGGCGTGGCGTACGGCACCAAGCCCTACATCCACAACGGCCAGACCATCCGGGGCTTCCACGTCACCTTTGAGAAGGGCCGGATCACCGCCTACGGCGCCGAGGAAAACGAGGCTCTGCTGGGCGAGATCCTGGACACCGACGAGGGCGCCCGCCACATCGGCGAGGTGGCCCTGGTGCCCGCCTCCAGCCCCATCAACCGCAGCGGCGTCATCTTCTGCAACACCCTCTTTGACGAGAACGCCGCCTGCCACATCGCCTTCGGGGCCAGCTATCCCGGCACCACCCGGGGCGGCGCCGGCCTGACCGAGGAGCAGCTCCTGGCCCGCGGCATGAACCAGTCCCTCATCCACGAGGACGTGATGATCGGCGCGGAGGACACCCGCATCACCGGCCGCACCCGCGCCGGCGAGACGGTGGCCCTGTTTGAAAACGGCGAGTGGGTGCTGTGAGGCCGGACGGCAAGGGGGCGCTATGCAAAACATCGACCTGATCTGCCTGGGCAAGCTGAATGCCCGGTACTGCGCCGAGGGGGTGGCGGAATACGCCAAGCGGCTTTCGGCCTTCGTCCATTTCCGGGTGGTGGAACTGCCCGAGGAGAAGATCGAAGAAAAGAACGCCTCCCCCGCCCTGGTGGCCCGGGCCCTGGACAAAGAGGGCAAGGCCATTCTGGGCAGCCTGCGCAAGGGGCAGGCCCTGGTGGCCCTGTGCGTGGAGGGCAAGCTGGTCTCCAGCGAGGACATCGCCGCCCTGCTGGCCCAAAGGGCGGGCAGCGGCGCCGGGGACGTGGCCTTTGTGATCGGCTCGTCCCACGGGCTGTCCGACCAGGTCAAGCGGGCGGCCGCGGCCCGCATCAGCCTGGGGCGGATCACCCTGCCCCACCAGCTGGCCCGCCTGGTGCTGACCGAACAGCTCTACCGCGCCTGCACCATCAACGCCGGCATGAAATACCACAAATAAAACGGCCCCCGCTTTCCTGACGAGAAAGCGGGGGTCATTTGCGTCACTCCATGGTCTGCTGTTCGGCGATGTCCTCCCCGCGCAGCAGCGCGCCCAGCGCAGGCAGGGTGCGCACACGGTAGCGGTGGGGGTCGGCCAGGTCGATGCCGGCCGCCGGCCGCACCGAGGTGATGGACTGGTTCTTTTTCAGGGTCACCACCGCCACGCCCTGGCTGTCCCGGGTGGACTTTTCGGCGATCTGGGCGGTGCCGGCCAGCAGCAGACGCCCGGCGCTGGTGCGGATGGCGATGTCGGTCTCCTCCGGCACGAACAGCAGCGCCGCCAGAGGCTCCTTGTCGCAGTAGGCCCGCAGCAGCTTGCGGCGGTTCTGCTTGGTGGCGTAGGCCGACAGGGGGATCTTGGCGCACTTGCCGCTGGCAAAGAAGAACAGCATCCAGCCGCTGTAATCCCCCGTCAGCACCATGGCGATGGGGTTCTCCCCCTCCTCCATCCCCAGACGGGTGGGCAGGTAGATCCCCATCTGCCCCACCTTGCCGTCCTCGAACTCAGCCAGGCGGATCTTGTACACCTGATGGCGGTCGGTGAAGAAAAGGGCCTCCAGGTTGTTGCGGGCCTCGGCCTGCACCACGATCTCGTCCCCTTCCTTCAGCTTGTGGGCGCCCGCGGTGCGCAGGCTCTGGGGCGGGATCTTCTTGAGGTAGCCCTCCCGGGTGAAGAACACCGTCACCGGGTAGTCGGGCACCTCCTCCCGGGCCTCGGCCTCCTCCTGGGGCAGGTCGTAGAGGATCTCGCTGCGGCGGGGCTGGCCGTACTTTTTGGCCACCGCGTTCAGCTCCTGCACGATGATCCGCCGGATGCGGGCGGGCTTGGCCAGGATGTCCTCCAGGTCTGCGATGTCCGCTTTCAGCTGATCGATCTCACCGGTGCGCTTGAGGATATATTCCCGGTTGAGGTGCCGCAGCCGGATCTCGGCCACATATTCGGCCTGCTCCTCGTCGATGCCGAAGCCGATCATCAGGTTGGGCACCACCTCGGCTTCCTCCTCGGTCTGGCGGATGATCTGCACCGCCTTGTCGATGTCCAGCAGGATGGCCGCCAGGCCCTCCAGCAGATGCAGGCGCTTTTCCTTGCCGTGCAGGTCGTAGTAGGTGCGGCGGCGCACGCACTCGGTGCGGAAGGCCGTCCACTCCTGCAGGATCTCCCGCACCCCCATCACGCGGGGCCTTCCCCCTACCAGGATGTTGAAGTTGCAGCTGAAGCTGTCCTCCAGCGGGGTCAGCCGGAAGAGCTTGGCCATCAGCTTACCGGGGTCCACCCCCCGCTTGAGGTCCAGCGTCAGCTTGAGGCCGTTCAGGTCGGTCTCGTCCCGCATATCGCTCAGCTCTTTCAGCTTGCCGGCCTTGGCCAGCTCGGTGATCTTGTCCATCACCGCCTCCACCGTGGTGGTGGGCGGGATCTGGGTGATCTCCACCATGTTCTCCCCCGGCACCGCGCGCCAGCGGGCCCGCACCCGCACGCTGCCCCGGCCGGACTCAAAGATCTCCTGCATCTGGGCTGCGTCGTACAGGATCTGTCCCCCGCCCACAAAGTCGGGGGCCGGCATGGTGGAACCGATGTCGTGCCGGGGATCCTTGATGAGGGCCACGGTGGTGGCGCACAGCTCGGCCAGGTTGAACGAGCAGATGTTGCAGGCCATGCCCACCGCAATGCCCAGGGTGTTGTTGGCCAGGATGGTGGGGAAGGTCACCGGCAGCAAAGTGGGCTCGGTGGTGGTGCCGTCGTAGTTGGGCACAAAGTCCACCGTCTCCTTGTCGATGTCCCGGAACAGCTCCTCGCACACCGGCTCCAGCCGGGCCTCGGTGTAGCGGGCCGCCGCGCAGGACATATCCCGGCTGTAAGCCTTGCCAAAGTTGCCCTTGCTGTCCACAAAGGGCACCAGCAGGCTCTCGTTGCCCCGGCCCATCCGCACCATGGTGTCATAGATGGCCGCGTCCCCGTGGGGGTTGAGGTGCATGGTGGCGCCCACGATGTTGGCGGACTTGGTGCGGGGGCCCTTCAGCAGGCCCATGCCGTACATGGTGTACAGCAGCTTGCGGTGGGCCGGCTTGAAGCCGTCGATCTCGGGCAGCGCCCGGGAGACGATGACGCTCATGGCGTAGGGCATATAGTTGGTCTCCAGGGTGCGGGTGATGGGGTCCTCCAGCACGCTGCCCGCATTCAGGATCTGCACCCCTTCCCCCAGCTGGGGCCGCACCGGCCCGGATGTTTTTTTCGCGCTCTTTTTCGGCATAGCTCCTTCTTTCTCTCAGTGGCCTTCCGGTCAGGACAGGTCCAGTTCGTCCAGATACTCGGCCCCGTGGGCGGCGATGTGGTCCTTGCGGCCGGCCAGGTTGTCCCCCAGCAGGATGTCGAACACCCGGGCCGTCTCGGCCACGTCGGCGGGCATCACCTTGATCAGCCGGCGGCTGGCGGGGTTCATGGTGGTCAGCCACATCATCTCGGGGTCGTTCTCGCCCAGACCTTTGGAGCGCTGGATGGTGTATTTCTTGTCCCCGATCTTCTTCAAAAAGGCGGCCTTCTCGGCCTCGGTGTAGGCAAAGCAGGTCTGGTCCCTGGTGGTGATCTCATACAGGGGCGACTCGGCGATATACACATACCCCTCCTGGATCAGGGTGGGGGTCAGGCGGTACAGCATGGTCAGCACCAGGGTGCGGATCTGGTAGCCGTCCACGTCCGCATCGGTACAGATGACGATCTTGTTGAACCGCAGGTTGGACAGGCTGAAGGTGGCCAGCTCCTTGTTGTACTTGCCCCCCAGCTCGATGCCGCAGCCCATCACCTTGATGAGGTCCACGATGACGTCCGACTTGAAGATGCGGGCATAGTCCGCCTTGAGGCAGTTGAGGATCTTGCCCCGGATGGGCATGATGGCCTGGAACTCGCTGTCCCGGCTGGTCTTGACCGCGCCCATGGCCGAGTCGCCCTCCACGATATACAGCTCCCGCCGGGCGGGGTCCTTGGTGCGGCAGTCCACGAACTTCTGCACCCGGTTGGCCAGGTCGATCTGGGTGGAGAGGGTCTTTTTGATGCTCTGGCGCGTCTTTTCGGCGTGCTCCCGGCTCTGTTTGTTCACCAGCACCTGCTGGCAGATCTTCTGGGCCTCCTCGGGCTTTTCCAGAAAATACACTTCCAGATAGTGCTTGAGGAAGTCGGTCATGGCCTGGGAGATGAATTTGTTGGTGATGGCCTTCTTGGTCTGGTTCTCATAGCTGGTGCGGGTGGAGAAGCTGGACGACACATACACAAGGCAGTCCTGCACGTCCTGGAAGCTGACCGCGCTCTCCCCCTTTTTGTACATCCCCTTGTCCTTGAGATACTTGTTGATCTGATAGACGAAGGCGGTGCGCACCGCGTGCTCGGGGCTGCCCCCGTGCTCCAGCCAGGAGGAGTTGTGGTAGTATTCCAGCATCTGCACCCGGTTGGAAAAGCAGAAGGCCGCGCTCATCTTTACTTTATATTCCGGCTGGTCCTCCCGGTCCCGGCCCGACGCCTCCGACTCGCAGGCAAAGACGGGGGTCAAAGCGTCCTCCCCCGCCGTCTCCTGCACATAGTCGGCGATGCCGTTCTGGTAGCAGTAGCTCTCCTGCCAGGGCTTGCCGGTGGCGGGGTCCGGTTCCATCTCGTCGGTAAAGGTCAGGGTCAGCCCCGCATTCACCACCGCCTGGCGGCGCAGCACATCTTTATAATAGCCGGCGGGCACCTGGATGTCGGTGAACACCTCGTCGTCCGGCTTCCAGTGGATGATGCTGCCGGTGCGGCGGCCCTTGTAAGGCTCCTTGTGCAGGCCCCCCACGTTCTCGCCCTTCGCGAAGTCCAGGTGGTAGTGGAAACCGTCCCGGTAGATATCGGCGGTCATCCACGCCGAGGCATACTGGGTGGCGCACAGGCCCAGGCCGTTGAGGCCAAGACTGTACTCGTAGTTGTCCTCCCCTTCGCCGTACTTGCCGCCCGCGTACATCTCGCAGAACAGCAGTTCCCAGTTGTAGCGGTCCTCGCCGCTGTTCCAGTCCACCGGCATGCCCCGGCCAAAGTCCTCCACCCGCACGCTGCCGTCCTTGCAGCGGGTGACGTGGATGGTCTTGCCGTAGCCGTCCCGGGCCTCGTCGATGGAGTTGGATATGATCTCAAAGATCGAATGGGCGCATCCTTCCACCCCGTCCGAGCCGAAAATGACCGCGGGGCGCTTGCGGACCCGGTCCGCTCCTTTGAGGGAAGTGATGCTCTCGTTGCCGTATTCCTGTTTTTTTGCCATGTCATTCCTCCGGCAAATCATCGTTCACATTGCTTTCAAGAGTCCATTTAAGCATATCCGGCGGCCAAAAGTCAAATCCATGGCATCTTTGGGCCTGGAATTGATTCGTACGGACGCCGGTTTTCAAATTCTTTGAAAAAAATTGAAATTCCCCCTTTACAAATCCGGATTTTGCGGTATAATAATCAACGTCCGGTGCGCCTCTGTAGCTCAGTTGGTAGAGCAGGGGACTGAAAATCCCCGTGTCATTGGTTCGATTCCGATCGGAGGCACCATATGCGGCCGTAGCTCATCTGGTAGAGCGCCACCTTGCCAAGG
>NZ_NFHX01000023.1:0-35307 GCF_002161515.1 Faecalibacterium sp. An58 | reverse complement strand
GTTCAAAGGAAGGTCCTTTCCTTTGTGTGCCTATCATAACATACCCCCCCCGGTGTCAAGACCCAATTTCAAATTTTCCCTTTTTTTCTTTATTTTCTTTAGTTCGCATTCCCTAACTTCGGGCGCAGGGGATTCGGAGGCAGCAAAAAAGCGCACGCTTTCGCGTGCGCTCTGGGGACGCTTTATTCAGTTCACACAGGGAAATGGTAAAAATATTTTTAGTATCCGACACAAATCACTTTTTGCGCAGGCGGGCGGCCAGGTCGGGGTCGGGGGTGATATAGGCCGTCTCATACTTATCGTAGAGGACCATGCCCGGCTTGAGGCCGGCGGTCTTGCGGATGTTCCGGACCTCTGTGTAGTCCACCGCCACCTTGACCCCCTTGGCCTGACTGGAATGGAGCACCGCCAGCTCGGCGGCCTCCTGGCGGGTGCGGTCAGGGATATCCCGGCCGCCGCTCAGCACCACCGTGTGGCTGCCGGGGGCGTTCTTGGTGTGGAACCACAGATCCTTGCCACGGGCCGTGTGCAGGGTCAGCCGCTCGTTTTGCAGGTTGTTGCGGCCCACCAGGATCTCGAACCCATCCGAGGAGATGTAGCGGTAAAAATCGGCGGGCTTCTGCTTTCTGTCCCGGGGCTTGTAGTATTTCAGATAGCCCTGGCTTTTCAGCTCGGCCCGGATCTCGTTCAGGGCAGCCTCGCCGGGAGCGCTCTCCACTTCATAGAGCACCGTTTCCAGGTAGGCGATCTCCCGCTCCCCTTCTGCCAGCAGATCCACCAGCATCCGGGCGGCGGTCTGCTTTTTCTTGTACGCCTTAAAGAAATTCTGGGCATTCTGGCTGGGGGTATAGCGCAGGTCCAGAGGGATGGTCACCGGCTTTCCCTCGTCGTACCAGTTGGGCACCGTGATGCTCTCCATTCCCTTTTGGGCCTGGTAGAGGTTGGCCGACAGCAACTCGCCGTACAGGCGCAGCTGTTCGCTTTTTTCGCTGGCGGCCAGCTCCTCCTTGCGGGCGGCCTGTTTGCGGACCGCCCGCTCATACATATTGTGCACCGCCTTGTGAAGCTCCTTGCTCTTGGTGCGCAGCCGCTCGGCCCGGTCCTTCTCGGCATAGTAACCCTCCAGCATCTGGCAGAAGGAAGGCCAGGTGCGGATGGCATACCCCGCGCCATACTGCCCGGGCCGGAAGAAAGTGAACTCGATGGGCTTGCCCTCGGGGCTGGCCACGCTGCACGGTTCGCCGCCGGCGGCGTGTTCGGCTTTCAGACCGTCGATGGCCTCCAGCAGACGGCGCTTGCCCTCCTCGTCCAGCTCACAGGCGATCTTTTCTTCCCCGCCAAAGGCCCGCCAGGCGGCTTCCCGGCAGACCACCGGGCCCACCCCCGCCACTGTCCGGCTGAGGGCGGCGGCCACCGGCAGATCTTTCTGACAGGCGGCGGCTACGATCGAGGCCGCGCTGGCCGCCAGAAAGTCAGGGCGGGCCGGCTTGGGCGGAACGGTGTAGGCCAGCCCCGGCAGCAGCTGCCGGATCTCGCTGTCCTCAAAGTCCACCCGCTTGAGGGCGTCAATGATCCTGCCGTTCTGCACCAGCACCAGGTTGGAATAGCGGCCCATCAGTTCGGCGCACAGGGTGTTGGTCACCAGGTCCCCCATCTCGTTGGTGCACAGAAAATCAAAGTAGACGATCCGGTCTCCCGGCTCCATCCGCACCGCCACCAGCCGTCCGCCGGTCAGATGCTTGCGCATCAGCATGCAGAAGGAGGGCGGGGTCTCGGGATTCTCAAAACTCTCGTCGGTCAGGCAGACCCGGGCCGACCCGCTGCGCGCCGACAGCAGCAAACTGTATGTGTCGGTGCGGGTACGCAGGGTGATGACCAGCTCGTCCCGGGTAGGCTCAAAGATCTTTGCAATTTTGGCGTCGGTCACCGTGCGGCCCAGTTCGGCCGCTGTCAGTGCCAGGGTTGCGGCATCCAGTGCCATGATGTTCCCCCTCTCAAACAGACCAACGGCGCGGCAGTCCAGCGTCCCGCCGCGCCATCTTGTTTCTTACAGGTATGTAAACGGGTCCCGGTTGGTCTGGCTGGCCACAGCCTCCAGCCCCGGCACAGCCGCTTCCAGCCGCCGGGCCAGAGCCGCAGCAGCCGGATATTCGGTGGCATAGTGCCCTGCGGCGATCAGTCCCAGACCCAGCCGCCGGGCGTCGCAGGCAGCGTGGTGGTTGGCTTCGCCGGTCAGCAGGCAGTCCGCCCCTACGGCCAGCGCCTCCTCAAACATACTGCCCCCCGACCCGCTGATCACTGCCAGCCGCCGTACCGGCCTGCCGTTGTCGGTATACTTGACCTGCACCGCAGGCCCTTCCAGCGGCGGCACGCAGCGGGCGGCCAGCTCTTTTTGGGCCAGCCGCGCCAGCTCGGGCACCGTGAGCGGGGAGACGGCGTCCAGCTCCCCCACCCGGCCGCAGCCCCCCGCAAAGGGGACCGGGTCCCGGATGCCCAGGATCTCCGCCAGCACCTCGTTCACCCCGCCCTCGGCGGCGTCCAGATTGGTGTGCATACAGATGGCCGAAATGCCCGCCTGCACCAGCAGGAAGGCCACGTCCCGGCGGTCCAGCCGCTTGAGGGGGGAGAAGATCACCGGATGGTGGGCCACGATCACCCCGCAGCCCAGCTGCCGGGCCTCCTCCACCACCTCGGGGGTGATGTCCAGGGCGGTCAGGGCACGGGCAGCCGGCCGGCCGCAGTCCACCAGCAGGCCCACATTGTCCCAGCTCTCGGCCAGTTCCGGCGGGGCCATCCGGGCCATCGCCTGGTAAATCGCTTGGATCTCAGCCATGGTTCATTCTCCCTTCAGCAGCTGGTCGATCTCCCGGGCCGCAGGGGTGCCGTCCGGCGTGCCCAGCCGCAGCTTGGCCAGCTTTTCTCTCTGTTTGGCCTGGTAGCCCGCTGCCTCCGGCCACCGGCCCGTATCTCCATACAGGGCCTGGGCCAGCGTGAGCTGCCGGCAGGCCCCATCGTACTCGGCGGCCATCACCGCATACCAGCGGCCCGCCGCCTCCACCGGCCTGTCGCATACCAGCCGGAATCCATGTCCTGCCAGCCAGCGGCGCAGTTCATCGTGGCGGGTGGCCGGGATCAACACCAGACGCGGGCCGCCGGGATCGGACACCCAGGGGGCAGCCTCCAGCATCTGCCAGGCAGTCTGGGCCGACACCCCCGCGATGACGACGGTGCCCACCTCCCCCGCAGACAGCACAGAAAGACCGTCGCCCAGCCGAAGCTGGACGCGGTCTTGACATTGCGCCTGCTCCACCGTCCGGCGCGCCTTAGCCAGAGGCCCCGGGCGCAGGTCGGTGCCGATCACCCGGGGATACAGCCCCGAACAGGCCAAAGCGGCGGTCAGCTTGCCGTGGTCGCAGCCCACATCCGCCACCGGCAGACCCGGCCGGCACAGCTCCGCCGCGGCCGCCAGCCGTGCGTCCAGAGCCATCAGGCCTTGGCCTTGGCTGCCAGGTGGTCGTTCAGCTTCTGGATCAGGGCGTCACAGTCCACGCCATGGACGGCGCAGGCCTCCTCGATGCTCTCCCCGCGGGAAGCAGGACAGCCCAGGCAGTGCATCCCGATCTCCAAAAAATAGGGCGCGGTGGTGTTGTCCAGGTCCAGAATATCGCCGATGATGGTCTGGCGGGTCACCTGGAAGGGCCCGTCGCTGTGGCTGCGGATGCTGTTGAAAATATCAAACATGAACTTTCGTCCTTTCTCTGTCTGGCATATGGGGCCGCCGGCCCCTTTTGTACGCTTCTACTATACCCCAAAACCCGCCGGTTTACAAGTAACCGGGTCACAAAAAGGGCCCCCGCCGCTTGACGGCAGAGGCCCTTGCACTGCAAACTTAGTTCTGGTTCTGCTTGATGCGTGCGAAGCAGTCAGAGCAGTAGACCGGACGGTCCTCGCGGGGCTGGAAGGGCACCTTGCAGGCCTTGCCGCAGGAAGCGCAGACAGCGTCGTACATCTTGCGCTCGCCGGTGCCGGCGGGGCGGACGCCGTTCTTGCGGGCATCACGGCAAGCCTTGCAGCGCTGGGGCTGGTTCTCAAAGCCACGGGATGCATAGAACTCCTGCTCGCCAGCAGTCCAAACAAACTCCTTGCCGCAGTCCTTGCAAACTAAAGTCTTGTCTTCAAACATCGTTGTATCTCCTCTTGTTTTGTGCTTGCCCGCGGAAGGATTGGAACTACACCTTGGTTTTGGGGCGCCGATCGTCAGCTTGCCAGGGGCTTGAAGCATGTTCTATCCTCATAAAGCGAGGACTTCCTTATTGTACCCTGCTTTGCTCGTTTTGTCAACCAAAAATCAGCCCCAGAAGCGGGAAATTCTGTTTTGTGCAACATAAGACACACTTTTCATTTGTCGAAAAAACGCAGTTTTCAGCATTTGTGCCGGGCCTGTACAGAAAAGATCACACGCCTGTGCAGACGTGTGATCTCGGGTGCATCAATCTTCCATATCAGACGCGGGGACAGCCGCCGTTCAGCCGGCGTTCTTCTCCAGCACTTCCTTGGTATCGCGGGCGATCATCAGCTCCTCGTTGGTGGCGATGACCAGGGTGCGCACCTTGGCGCCCCAGGCCGTGATCTCGCACACATCGCCCCGGATGCTCTTGTTCTTATCGGTGTCGATGCGGATGCCCAGCCAGTCCATGTGGTGGCAGATCTTGGCGCGGATGACGTCGTCATGCTCGCCGATGCCGCCGGTAAAGACGATGGCGTCCACGCCGCCCATGGAGGCGATGTAGCTGCCCACCACCTTCTTGATCTGGTAGGTCAGCATATCCAGAGCCAGCTGGGCGCGGTCGTTGCCCTCGCTGGCGGACTTCTCCACGTCGCGCATATCGCTGGACACGCCGGAGATGCCCAGCAGGCCGGACTTCTTGTTCAGGATCTCATCCAGCTCGTGGCCGGTGATGTCCAGGGTATATTTCAGGTAGTTGACCACGGAGGGATCCAGGTCGCCGCAGCGGGTGCCCATCATCAGGCCGGCCAGCGGGGTCATGCCCATGGAGGTATCCACCACACGGCCCTGGTCCACGGCGGTGATGGAGGAGCCGTTGCCCAGATGGCAGGTGATCAGCTTGAGGCGGCTCATGGGCTCTTCCAGGTACTCGGCCGCCTTGTGGCTGACGTACTTGTGGCTGGTGCCGTGGAAGCCGTAGCGGCGGACGCCGTACTTCTCATAGTACTCATAGGGGATGGCGTACATGTAAGCCTTGGGAGGCATGGTGCTGTGGAAGGCCGTATCAAAGACAGCGATCTGGGGAACATCCTGGCCAAAGACCTTGCGGGCGGTTTCGATGCCCAGGATGCCGGCGGGGTTGTGCAGAGGGGCCAGCGGGCTCAGCTCCCGCAGGGCGGTGATGACTTCGTCGGTGATCAGGCAGCTCTCCTTGAATTTCTCGCCGCCGTGCACCACCCGGTGGCCGATGGCGTCGATCTCATTGACGTTCTCGATGCACTTGCCTGCACCGGTGGTCATCTTTTTGATCAGCTCAAGGAAAGCCTCGGTGTGGGTGGGGAAAATCGCAGGGGTAGTGGCCTTGTGGCCGTTCGCCTCATGGGTGATCATGCTGCTCTCCATGCCGATGCGCTCGCACAGGCCTTTGCACAGCACCTTCTCGCCTTCCATATCGATCAGCTGATACTTCAGGGAGGAAGAACCGCAGTTGATAACCAGAACTTTCATCTTCTCGTTGCCTCCTGTTTTATTTCGTCCACCGGCGGGCCCCTCTGGCCAACCCTGTGGAACACATACAAAGAAAACGCCAAGAGTTTGTGCGGATCTGCCAAATTCAGGCGCCCCACCTGAAAGCCGTCCTCTGCAAACAGTTGCGTCCCATTCATCTACATTATATAATAGAGTGGAACGCTTTGCAAGACAAAATGGTCAAAAAGGCAAAAACTTGTGTACAACGCAACAAAACAGGAGGGAATATGCGCTTCGCAGGCATCATTGCAGAATACGACCCCTTCCACAACGGCCACGCCTGGCAGCTGGCCGTCGCCCGGGAGATGGGGGCCCGGCAGATCGCGGTGGCCCTCAGCTGTGCCCTCACCCAGCGGGGGGCGCCGCCCCTGCTCCCCGAAGGGGTACGGGTGCGGGCGGCCCTGCAGGCAGGGGCGGGGCTGGTGTTTGCCCTGCCCGCTCCCTGGGCCATGTCGGGGGCCGAGAGCTTTGCCCGGGCCGGGGTGGCCCTGCTGGCCGCCGCCGGCTGTGACAGTCTGGTATTTGGGGCAGAGGACCCCGACCCCGGCCGCCTGATGGCCGCCGCCCGGGCCCTGGCCTCCGCCTCCTACCGGGATGCCCTGAAAGAGCAGCTGGCCGCCGGCGCCCGTAATTTTGCCGCCGCGCGTCAGGCAGCCATCGGCCGGATCTGTCCCGGGCAGGGACTGGAGCAGCTGCTGGACCGCCCCAACAACAATCTGGCCGTGGAATACTGCAAGGCCATTCTGGAACTGGGAGCAGACCTGCAGCCCATCCCCCTGCCCCGGCAGGGCGCGGGCCACGGCCAGGCCCTGACCAACGGCCCGTATGCCAGCGCCAGCGCCCTGCGGGGCCGCTGGGCAGCCCAGGGGGCCAGCGGGCTGACCGGGTATGTCCCCCCGCAGACGCTGCCCCTCTATCAGGACGCTTTTGCAGCGGGGGCCTGCACCGACCCGCAGTCCCTCAGCGTGGCGGTGCTCTCCCGTCTGCGGGCCCGGCAGAGCTTTGCGGGGGTGCGGGGAGCCACCGAGGGTCTGGAGCACCGGCTGGAGACCTGCCTGCGGGAGGCCGTCACCCTGGACGCCCTCTGCGACGCTATGACCACCGTCCGCTATCCCCGGGCGCGGATGCGCCGTCTGGTCATGGACGCAGCCCTGGGCTATGGCAAAGGCCCCGGCTGGCTGGAACTGCCCGACCTGCCCCCCTATCTTCATCTGCTGGGCGCCCGCGCCGACGCCATGTCCCTGCTGGCCGGGGCAGCTCTGCCCCTCTCCCCTTCTCTGGCCAAGCTGGCCCGGTGCAGTCCGGACTGCGCCCGCACCGCCCAGGCCCAGGCCGCCGCCGCCGACCTGGCAGCCCTCTGCCGCCGTACCCCGCAGCCCATGGGGACGGCCTACACCGCGCCCTTTGTAAAATGGTAAAGGAGGTTTTCCCATGTCCCGGGACTATGGTTATTTTGGCAAAGGCTCCACAGGCTACGCCCAATACATGACCGCTTTCAAGCGCACCCAGCGCGGCGGCGGGGGCGGAGGCGGGAACGGGGGCGGCGCCGGCTGCTTCCTGGTCCTGCTGGGGATCATCGTGCTCCTGGCGATCATCAGCCCGTTCCTTGCCAACTGAACAAAAGGCCCGCCTCCACAAGGAGACGGGCCTTTTTTCATGCGGCGGTGGGGATGCGGGTGACCGTTACCACGACATAGTAGACCGGTATGGCTGTCCCGTCCTCATTGGTCAGGGAGCGGCCTGCGGCGCTGGTCGAGACCACATAGCGGTAGTCGTAGCGCGGACTGCCGCCCATATTGCTGCTGGGCAGCTTTTCCAGCACCGGGTCCACCTGGGCGGCTACCCTTCGGATCGCCTCTTCCAACCCCATCGAACCGGGCGCCGCGTACAGGACGGCGCACTTGGTGGGTTGGGCTGCGTCCAGAGTAGGGTTATTGATGAAATAGTAGTACATTCCGTCGGGAGTGTTGCCCCGTTTGAGGCTGGTATTTTTGATCCCCCGCGCAGTGACGAAATCCTTGACCATCTGCCCATACCCCGGTGACGTGTTGTAAATGGGGGTGATCTGCCCTTCCTGGATCGAGCCGGTGGCCTCCGCGACCAGACTGTTCAGTGCGTCCTGGAGGGCGTCTTCATCCTGGATGCTGTCCTCAAAGGTGATGAAGTCCTTCTTGGCTGCGGGCGGCAGGTCGTCCTCCAGCATACCCGTAAAGTCAATGTCCGGCCTTTGCGGAGTATCGGGTGTGGTCGGCGTGCTGGATGCTCCGCCGCCTGGGGTCTCGGGTGTGGTCGGCGTACTGGACGCACCGCCGCCCGGTGTCTCGGGCGTGGTCGGTGTGCTGGACGCACCGCCGCCCGGTGTCTCGGGCGTGGTCGGCGTACTGGATGCACCGCCGCCCGGGGTCTCAGGTGTGGTCGGTGTGCTGGACGCTCCGCCGCCCGGCGTTTCGGGTGTGGTCGGCGTACTGGACGCTCCGCCGCCCGGGGTCTCGGGTGTAGTCGGTGTGCTGGACGCGCCGCCGCCCGGGGTCTCAGGTGCAGTCGGCGTGCTGGATGCGCCGCCGCCCGGCGTTTCGGGTGTGGTCGGCGTACTGGACGCTCCGCCGCCCGGAACCAAAGGGATATTGGGGTTGCCGGGATCACCCGTCACTCCGGAACTGGAACTGCCAGAGCTGCTGGAACTGCCGGCATCCCCCGCCCCGCCGCCCAGCCACGGGCAAAAACAACAGCTGACCGCGGCAGCAGCGCACAGCGCCAGCGAAACGATTTTTTCACAGAACATGGATCTTCCTCCTTGCGGCCAATGGCTCCGGTTTGGTCTGACCCATGTATATGCAGGGCGGCGGGCAGATGTGCGGCTGCGCCGGCCTTATCGATCCGACAGATAGTCCAGCAGCTTTTCCCGTGCGGCCCCGGCGGTCTCTGCCGGCGGATCGCCTGCCAGGTAAAGCAATGCGTCATTCCATTCAAACAGGGTGGCGTCTTCCGGTTCTATGTGCCATACCACACTTGCCAGTTTCGCTTTCTGTGTCCTGTCCAGCCAATGCAGGTCAGACAGATATGTGCAGCCCATCCGGGCCGCCAGTCGATCCAGTAAACTTTCCTTCATCCTATCATTCCCTTGTAGAACAATGCGGGGGCCGGCCGTATGGCCGGCCCCCGCAGAGGGACCCTATCTTTCGTGACGCAAAAGTTCTTTTGTTTTGGTGCGATCAACAACAGAAGGAATATTGGTTCTATTCCTCTTTGCCGCCACATCGGATGGGTGTTTTACCCGAGCGTGCAGGTGGTCTCTGGCACCTGCTCGCCCCTTATATCATCTCCCGGTATGGTGCCCCGGGGGTGTTATAAGTAAAATCAATTACAGTTTGGCCTCCATCTTGACTTCCAAAACAGCAACCACCACGGGAACAGAAGAATCACCAGGTTTTGTAGCGTTCAGCTGGCTAACATACAAGGTATAAGTATTATTGAATGTCTTGTCCTTGCCACTCACGTTAGAAGCGAAAGTATTCTTAACGCCATCAAACGCCTCAGCAATAGCGTTAGCTGCCTTCACCTGAGCAGTTGCACTAGAAACTTTTTCTACAGGCAGAACCATCCATGCATGATAAATGCCAGCGTTCGCATTCATTTCAAGATTATAGGTCTTTTCCAGGAAGGAAGTAGAATCAACTTCTTTCCAATTAGTAGCATTGAAGACGCTTTCCATATCCTCTTCAATCAGCTTATAATTGTCATCGATCAGTTCAGAATAAACATGATCTTTAAACAGCTTCTCAAGGCGAGTGTTCATGACTCCACTCTCCTTAACTGTAACAGTCAGGCCAGAGTTATAGTCTTTAATAGCCTTGTCAACAGTAGCAACAATGCCAGTAGCAGTCGTCTGCTCGCTGCTGGAAGAACCGCTGTTGCCATTGCCGCCGTCCTTGCAGCCAGCCAGCATGCTGACGGCCATGATGCCGGCCAGCGCCAGAGAAGCAATCTTCTTGAGTTTCATAATGAATTTTTCCTCCTTATGGTGTATAAAAGATAGAGACCCAAAACAGGTTCAAAGGAAGGTCCTTTCCTTTGTGTGCCTATCATAACATACCCCCCCCGGTGTCAAGACCCAATTTTCAATTTTTCCCATTTTTCTTTATTTTCTTTAGTTTGAAATATCTAACTTTGGAGCAGAAGGAGTTTGGGGCAAACGAAAAGCGCACGCTTTCGCGTGCGCTTTGGGGTGCTTTATTCAGTTTTCGCAGAGAAATAGTAAAAATATTTTTACTTTCACCTTACCACAGCATCTCATCGCCGGGCAGCTGGTTCCACAGGCGGTAGTAGATCCCCTGCTTGTCCAGCAGTTCCTGATGGGTGCCGTCCTCCAGGATGCCCTCGGCTCCCAGCACCAGGATGCGGTCGTAATCCTTGATGGTGGTCAGCCGGTGGGCGATGGTCAGGGTGGTGCGGCCATGGGCCAGTTTCTCCAGGCTCTGACCTACCAGGATCTCGCTCTCGTTGTCCAGAGCGCTGGTGGCCTCGTCCAGGATCAGGATGGGCGGGTTCTTCAAAAAGACCCGGGCAATGGACAGCCGCTGTTTCTGGCCGCCCGACAGCTTGACGCCCCGTTCACCCACATAGGTGTCATAGCCGTCCTTGAGGGCCAGGATGAATTTTTCGGCGCCGGCCAGGCGGGCCGCGGCAGCGATCTCCTCACGGGTGGCTCCCGGTTTGCCGTAGGCGATGTTCTCGGCTACCGTGCCGCTGAACAGGTACACGTCCTGCTGCACGATGCCGATGGACGCACGCAGGCTTTCGAGCGTCACCTTGCGGATGTCCTGACCGTCGATGTAGATGCGGCCGGCGGTCACATCGTAGAACCGGGGGATCAGGTTGCACAGGGTGGTCTTGCCGCCCCCCGACGGCCCCACCAGGGCCAGACGCTGGCCCGCAGGGATGTGGATGTTCACGTCCCGCAGGACCTTGTTGTGGTCGTCGGGATACTCAAAGCTGACGTGCTCCAGCTGGATATCCCCGGGCCCCGGCTTGAGGGGCACCGCGTCGGGGGCGTCCTGGATGTCTATGGGGGTATCCAGGATCTCAAAGAACCGCTCGATGCCGGTCATGCCGCGCTGGAACTGCTCGGCAAACTCCACGATCCGCCGGATGGTGGCGATCAGGGTGGACACATACAGCGAGTAGGCCACCAGGTCGCCGGGCAGGATCCATCCCTGCACCACAAAGATGCCGCCTCCCAGGATGGTGACCAGGTACATCAGGCCGTCGAACATCCGGGTGGAGGTCTGGAAGGCCGCCATCACCTTATAACTGTTTTTCTTGAGCCGCTGGAAGGTGCCGTTGCCCACTTCGAACTTTTCGTTCTCGGTCTTTTCGGCGCAGAAGGCTTTGACCACCCGCTCGCCCAGCAGGCTCTCCTCGATCTGGGCGTTCAGCTCGCCCACCTGCACCCGCTGGGCCCGCTGGGTGGCCCGCAGCTTCGAGTTCAGCTTGACCGACACCACCCCCATCAGGGGCACGCACAGGAACAGCAGCACCGTCAGGCCGATGCTGTACCGGCACAAGATCAGGAAGCTGGCCAGGATCTTGACAGCTGCAATGAAAAATTCTTCGGGACAGTGATGGGCAAACTCGGTCACATCGAACAGGTCGTTGGTGATCCGGCCCATGATCTGGCCGATCTTGTTGTTGGAGTAGTAGGCCACGCTCAGCCGCTGCAGATGGGCAAAGGCGTCCCGGCGCATATCCGTCTCGATATACACCCCCATGACGTGGCCCATATCCGACATATAATAGGCCGCCAGGCCGTCGATGATCCGCAACACGAAATAGAGCAGCCCCAGCTTGAGCACGATGCCAATGGTCAGGGCGGCCAGATCGTTGACCGCGGTGTTGGTGATATACCGCAGGATCAGCGGCAGCACCAGGTCGCAGATGCAGGTCAGGGCCGCGCAGAACAGGTCAAAGACCATGGTCTGCCAGTATTTCCGCTCATACGGCCAGAACCGCCGCAGCAGGTCGAGGGCCGAGGTATGGCGGGCGTTGGGGTCCTGATACTTCGGCTTTTCGACGTCGTTCAAATCCACCATGTTGATTCTCCTGTTGTTTTTCCAAATCGTTGTCGTATTTTAGCCCGCTCAGGCTTTGGGGCCGTAATCCCGGGCGCCATAGATGGCGGTGCCGATCCGCACCAGGGTGGCGCCTTCCCGGATGGCGTTCTCAAAGTCGCCGCTCATCCCCATCGAGAGGATCTCCATCCGGACGTTGTCGTAGCCGCGCTCCCCCGCCCGGACGAACAGCTTGTACACCTGTCCCAGCAAGGCCCGGTTTTGGGCGTCATCCTCATTCACCGGGGGAATGGCCATCAGCCCTTTCACCCGCAGATGGGGCTGGGCCGCCGCAAGATCCAGCAACGCCCACAGTTCTTCCGGGGAGACGCCGGTCTTGCTGGCCTCCTCACCAATATTGACTTCCAGTAGAATATCCTGAACGATATCCATTTTGGACGCTTCTTTTTCCAGGGCAGCCACCAGCCGGGGGCTGTCCACGCTCTGGATCACGGTAGCCCGGCCCAGCACTTTCCGGATCTTGTTGGTTTGCAGGTGGCCAATGAAATGGACCGGTTTGCCGCAGTAGGCCCCGGCGTCGCTGTTGGCGCACAGCTCCTGCACATGGTTCTCCCCAAACAGGTCGATGGGCAGCCGGGCGCTCAGGGCAATGGTCTGGGGTGTGTGGGTCTTGCAAGCCGCGCACAGCTGGACGCCGGCGGGGTCCCGCCCGGCCTCGCGGGCCGCGTCTGCCATTTTGCGGCGGATCTCCGCCACCGCCTGCTCCATCTGTTCCAGATTCCGTTCTGTCATACCTGTCCTCAATCCTCCTCTGTGTATTTGGCCCGTTCCCCGCCGATCAGCTTGGGGCGGGTGCGGGCACAGAGCAGCAGCGCCTTGCCGATGTGGTCCAGACTCAGCCGCACCGGCACCGCCACGGCCCGCAGGTGCATCCCGATCAGGGTGCCCCCGATATCCAGCCCGGCGTGGGCCCGGATCTCCTCCACCGCCACCGGGTGCGCAAACCGCTTCCAGCAGGTGGTGGCCCAGCTGCCCCCCGCATGGGGACGGGGCACCACGCATACTTCCTCCCAGCCATAGGCCCGGGCGGCCTCCCGCTCCAGGATCAGGGCGCGGTTCAGGTGCTCGCAGCATTGGGCTGCCAGCCAGATGCCCTGCCGGGCCAGCACCGGGGCGATCCCCTCGTAGACTGCGCCGGCGGCCTCCATGCTGCTGTCCTTGCCGATGTGGCCCCCCACGATCTCGCTGGAGGAGCAGCCCACCACAAACACGTCCCCTGCCTGGAGGCCGGCCACAGCCAGCAGTTCCTCCACGGCCTGACGGGCCTGGCGGGTGATCTCGGTCTTTTCTTGTTCGGTCATCGCAAAACGCCTCTTTCCCAACAAAACCATCCCGGGGCGGTTCCGGCCCCGGCTTCTACAAGCGGAAATAGCATACGCCGTCCTCCGCCCCGGGCAGATAGAGCCGGTTGCCGCTGGGGGCCAGCGCCCCGCTGGCAACGGCATCGGCGGCGTAGTCCGCCTCCAGGCTGCCGTCGGGGCGGAAACTCTGGGCGGCGGCCGGGCAGGCGGCAAACAGGCTGCGCTGGACGCTCCGGGGCAGCCGTGCCGCAATGCCCCGGATGCCGGGATCTGCGGCCCGGTCCTCCAGCCAGCGGGCGGCGGCCCAGGGATAGGTCACATAGACGCTGCCGTCCGCATCTACCGCCAGAGCGGTGGGATAGCCCGGCAGGTCCCCCACAAACAGACGGCATCCCTTGCCGCCGGCGGTGAGCTCCCGGCCTGCGGCGTCCACCGCCCAGATGCAGCGGCTGCCCAGGTCGGAGACATACAGGGTCTCGCCGTCGGGGGAGAGGGCCAGGCCCGCCGCTCCGGCGATGCCGCCCATCACCCGCCGCACGGCGCGGCCTGCGGGGTCATAGGCATAGACCCAGCCGGTGGCGGTGTGGCCGATCAGCTCGGACCGCAGGGCCTCGTCCAGGCTGCCGGCCTGGGGGCCAAAGTCCGCCGCCTGGGTAAAATAGATCTGGCCGTCGGGGCCGGCGGCCACCGCGGCGGGATAGGTCAGACGCCTGCCGTCGATCTGGGTGACGACCTGTTCGGCGGTGGCGCCCCAGCCGTCGTGGGAGGCGCGGCAGAGGGCCCCGCCCTCCCCAGTCAGGACGGTGTACCAGATGTCGCCCGCCGGGTCAAAGGCAAACGCGGTGATCCGGCCTTCCTCGGTCAGCACCGTCATCAGGCCGCTGCCGTCCTCCCGCATCCGCAGCAGGGCGCTGCCCTCTCCCTCTGCCGGCCGGGCCGCCAGATAGATCCAGCCGTCCCGCACCTGGATGCAGTCGGGGGGCTGGTAGCCCTCCACGGCCAGGGCGGCGGTGTCCGAAATGGATTGCCCGCCCACAGGCGCGGCGGCGGCCGGCAGGGTGTAGCTCTGCGGTTCAGCTTCGATGGGGCGGAACCCCAACGTATAGACCAGGGCGGCAGCCGTCAGGATGGCCAGCACCGCCGCCGCGATCTGAAACCGGTGCAGGATAAAGTCCCGCCGGGCCCGGCGCTCCGCCTCCCAGGCAGCACGGCGGCGGGCGTCCTCGGCCCGGGTGGCCCTGGCCTGGCGGGACCAGCGGTTCATCCAGGCCGACACACGGGGCCCAAAGGCCAGCACTGCGATCAGCAGCACCAGCAAAAATTCTGTCAGTCCAAAACGCATGGAGTCTTTTCCTTTTCTCTCATCCAGTGGTTGGGCGTGCGCCCCCAGTATACAGCATCCTGTGGGGCGAATGCAAGAGCCGGGCCGGTTTTGGATTGCACCGGGCCGGCAGACTGTGATACAATGGGTGTGGGATGCATCTTTTCCAAAGGATTCACCCAAAGTTCACACTTCTTCACATTTTCCGTATTATTATGGTAATGAAATGTGAAAATCCAGGGCCATGCCCTGTAAATCGAAGAAATGGAGGACAACCGTCCCATGGCAAAAATATTGATCGTCGATGACGAACCCCGCATCCGGGAATTGATCCGGGAGCATCTGCAATACGCAGGCTACACCTGTGAGGAGGCCGCCGACGGTTCCGCAGCCCTGGCCCAGGTGACCAGCGCCAGCTACGATCTTGTGATCCTGGACCTCATGATGCCCTTTATGGACGGCATGACCTGCCTGCGGGAGATGCGCAGCCGCCACATCAACACCCCCGTCATCATCCTGACCGCCCGCGGCGAGGAATACGACAAGCTGGCCGGCCTGGAGGGCGGCGCCGATGACTATGTGGTCAAGCCCTTCTCCCCGCGGGAACTGGTGGCCCGGGTGCGCGCGGTGCTCAACCGCACCCTCTCCCACCCCGAAACGGCCGCCAGCATCATGACCTTTGGGGAGCTGTCCATCGACACCGCCAGCCACACCGTCAAGGTGGGGGGCGAGGAGGTCAGCCTGACCCCCAAGGAGTTCGACCTGCTGGTGTTCCTGGCTTCCAACAAGGGGATCGCCCTGTCCCGCGAAAAGATCCTGCAAAAGGTGTGGAACTACGACTACTTCGGCGAGGACCGCACCGTGGACACCCACGTCAAGATGCTGCGCGGCCATCTGGGGGCCTGCCGCAGCTATATCGTCACCGTGTGGGGCATCGGCTACAAGTTTGACCCCGACGCCCGCCGGTGACCGGTGTACCGTATGAAGTGGCCCTGTCACATTCCCGCGCCCCCTGCGGGACAGCAGCACCCATCCCCCGGCATCCGCGCCCAGCTGATGCTGTTCCTCACCTTCATCTGCCTGTTTTTGCTGGGGCTGTACTGGTTCCTTTCCACCCAGCTGCTGGAGCCGCTGTATAACCAGCGGATCGAAGCCCAGCTGACCAGCCAGGCGGACGAGATCGTCAACCTGATCGACGCCACCCAGGACCAGGGCGATATCATTTCCAGCTGGGATTTCGGCATCCTGGCGGTGGACAACACCTTCCGCACCCGGCTGTACGAGCTGCTTTCGGCCAACACTCAGCTGACCAACTTCTGCGTGGACATCTCCGACTCCACCCTCCGCAGCATCATCACCATCGAGAACCTCTACCCCTGCCTGCTCCACAACAGCACCCTGACCACCCGCTCCGACGACAACGCTTTCTCCTGGGACAAATCCACCGTCATCGAGATGCGCCGGGCCTGCCGGATCAACGGCAGCTGGACCCAGGTGCTGAACACCAGCGGCGGTTCTTCCCAGGTGGTGGTGGGCCGGATGAGCGGCGACGGCTCCTATTCGGTGCTGGTCTCCACCAGCCTGGTCCATGTGGCCGAGGCCGGGCAGGTGCTCAGCGATATGCTGCCCCTCATTGCCGTACTGGTGTTCGCCTTCGCCCTGGCGGCGGCCTGGCTGTTCAGCCAGTGGTTCACCCGGCCCCTGCGGGAACTCTCGGCAGCGGCCCGCCAGATGGCCGGCGGCAACTACTCGGTGCATCTGGACGCCAACCGCCGGGACGAGCTGGGCACCCTGGCCGAAGACTTCAACCACATGGCCCGGGAGGTCCAGCGTTCGGCGCAGATGCAGCGCGACCTGCTGGCCAACGTCTCCCACGACCTGCGCACCCCCCTCACCCTCATCAAGGGGTATGCCGAGACGGTCCGCGACATCACCGGGGACGACAAGGCCCACCGGGACGAGCAGCTGAACATCATCGTGGACGAGACCGACCGGCTGACCGCCCTGGTCTCCAGCGTGATGGAATTGAGCAAAGTCACCAGCGGCGCCGAAAAGTGCGAGCCGGTCCGCTTTGACATGGGCCAGCTGTGCGACGAGGTCAGCGAGCGGTACGAAGCGGTCTGCCGCCAGAACGGCTGGGCTCTGCGTCTGGAACTGCCCGACGAGCCGCTGGACGTCTGGGCCGACCCCGCCATGATCGAGCGGGCGCTGCACAACCTGCTGGGCAACGCCATGCATCACATCGGCCCCGACGGGGTGTTCATCCTGCGGGCGGTGCGCTGTACGGCTGGGGTCCGGGTGGAAGTGGAGGACCACGGCCCCGGCATCTCCGCCGAGGACCTGCCCTACATTTTCGAGCGGTACTACCGTTCCCGCTCGGACGCCGGCAAGGCCGGCACCGGCCTGGGGCTCTCCATCACCAAGGCCATCTTCCAGCAGCACGGCTTCCGCTTCGGGGTGCAGAGCACCCTGGGCAAGGGCACCGTTTTCTGGTTCATCATGAGCCCGCCCCCCGTCCCCGAGACCACCTGAACAAGCAAAGGGCCTGCCTTCTCCGGCAGGCCCTTTTATTTTTCCGTTTTTATGCAGGTACGCTGCTGCTCTGGTAGATGCCGAAGGTATCGTCCGGGTCGGGCATATCCACCCGGGAAGCCCGGTCATCCACCGCCAGCATCAGAGCGCCCAGCACCACCAGTGCCAGTACCACTACCAGCCATTTGAGCCAATCCGGCAGACGCTGCATCGGCCTGTCCCTTCCTTTCCGATCCCTGTTCCTTTCATTCGGGGCGGCACCGTTTGCGGGCCTGGATCAGCACTTCTCCCGCCTCCCGGGCGGACAGCATCTTTACCAGGCCCCCCTGCCGCTCTTTGGCGCCGGGGCCGGTGTTGCCCTCCTCTGCAAAGAAGGCTTTGTCCCAGTCCGAGCGGTTGTTCCAGGGGCAGAAGCCCTCCGGCGCAATGTGCTGGCCCAGCCGGCACTCCAGTACCGCGGTCTTGCCGGTGGGACGCCAGGGGCGGCCCAGATACACCGAGCCGGCGGGACAGTCCGACACAAAGTCGCAGTCCCAAAATACGAACCCCAGCCCATCCGGCGGGGTGGACGGGGCGGTGACATAGCCGCGGCCTTCCCGGCCGGGTCCGTTGTCCACCGAGCGCACCACGCACTGTTCAAACAGAGCGTCGCCTCCGCCAAAGATGAAATCGATGTCCCCTTCGATGACGCACCCCTGGTAATACTGGGCGCTGGGCCGCCGCGGCGCAAACACCCGGGGCCCCAAAAAGCCGTCCTTCTCCCGCTCTTTCTCGGGCAGGGGCGCACAGAACAGGGTATCCTGGTTGCCCAGCAGCCGCACATGGCGGAAAGCCGCCCGCCGGCTGTCCACATAGGCCGCAATGGCCTGGCCCACCTGGGCGCCGGGACCGGCGTCGTTCTGGATGGTCATATCCTCTACCGTCAGATTGTCCCCGCTGAAAAATGCGGTCCAGCTGCGGAAGGTATGGGTGGGGCGTCCGTCCCGGTGGGGCAGCTTGCCGCCGTCGTTCCACACCAGGCGGGTCTGTTCCATCCCCGCCCCCTTCAGGGTGATCTGCTGTTTTTCGCATACAAGTTTTTCCCGGTAGGTGCCCGGGCCGATCAGGATCCGGGCAGGGGTATCATAAGGCACTGCCATAACAGCTTCGCCGATGCTGGCAAAGTTGCCGCTGCCGTCCTGCGCTACGGTGATGGTAAGCATGGTTCCAGCCTCCATGGGCCATAGGCCCCTCTGTCATCTGCTTTCGGTCCTCCCCAGTATACAACATCCGGCCTGCGAATTGCAATGAATGCCCATCCCCCGGCTCAGATTTCACAGTTTGCTCAAGCGGGCGGGCAGGGGGCTTTGGAGCGCGCTATCAGGTGCGCAGCACCACGCTGCCCGCCTCGGCATCCACCGTCAGGCTGCCGCCCATGGCCAGCTCCCCGTCGATGATGCGGCTGGCGGCGGGATCCTCCACCTGTTTGCGGATGATCCGCCGCAGGTCGCGGGCGCCAAACTTGCCGCCCTGGCACTGGGCCACCAGAGCCTTGAGGGCCTCGGGGGTGTAGCTGTAAGCGATGCCCTTGGCCTCCATGCCGGCGCGGTATTCCTCCAGCATCAGGGCCGCGATCTTCTCCAGCACCTCGCCGCCGAGGGGTTTGAACACCACGATCTCATCCACACGGCCCAGGAATTCGGGCCGCAGGAAGCTGCTCAGGGCCTTCATGGTCTTATCCTCGTTCATCTGCTCGGCGCTCTTGTTGAAGCCCAGACTCCCGGTGCCGTGCTCGGAGGAGCCGGCGTTGGAGGTCATGCAGATGACCGTGTTGGAGAAGTCCACCGTGCGGCCCTGGGCGTCGTTGATCTTGCCCTCGTCCAGGATCTGCAGCAGGATGTTCATGACATCGGGGTGGGCCTTTTCGATCTCGTCGAACAGCACCACGCTGTAGGGGCGGCGGCGGACCTTCTCGGTCAGCTGGCCGGCCTCCTCATAGCCCACATAGCCCGGAGGCGACCCGATCATCCGGGAGACGGCGTATTTCTCCATATATTCGCTCATGTCCAGCCGGATCAGGGGATCGGGACCCGAGAACAGCTGGCTGGCCAGCTGCTTGACCAGCTCGGTCTTGCCCACGCCGGTGGGGCCCACAAAGATGAAGCTGGCCGGACGGCGGCGGCCCGCCAGGTCGGCGCGGCTGCGCTTGACTGCCTGGGCCACCAGGTGCACCGCCTCGTCCTGGCCGATGATCTTCTTTTTCAGCTCATCCTCCAGGCCGGCCAGGCGGACGTACTCCGTCTCCCGGATCTTGACCGCCGGGATACCGGTCCACAGCTCGATCACCCGGGCCAGGTCGTCCATCGACACCTGGATCTCACTGGCAGCCGCCTGTTTGGCGGGCACCTCGGCCTCCAGCTGGGCGATGCGGGTCTTGCGCTCGGCCACCGCCTCGTAGTCGATGGGCTGGTCGGCCGAGTCCGTCTCCATCTCCGCTTCCTCCTGCCGGAGGGCGTCCAGCTCCTTCTGGGCCTCCAGATAGGCCGAGATCTCGGGGTGGGCCAGGTTGCAGCTGGCGCAGGCCTCGTCCAGCAGGTCGATGGCCTTGTCGGGCAGGTAGCGGTCGGTGATGTACCGCTCCGACAGGGTGACGGCGGCGCTGACCACGGCGGGCGGCACCTGAACATGGTGGTACGCCTCGTAGTAGCGCTTGATGCCGTTCATCACGGCGATGGTATCCGAAATGCTTGGCTCCTCCACCCGCACCGGCTGGAACCGGCGCTCCAGGGCCTGGTCCTTTTCGATATACTTGCGGTACTCCGCAAAGGTGGTGGCGCCGATGACCTGGATCTCCCCGCGGGAAAGGGCGGGCTTGAGGATATTGCCCGCGTTCATGGCGCCCTCGCTCTCGCCGGCGGCGGTGATGGTGTGGATCTCGTCAATGAACAGGATCACGTTGCCCGCCTGGCGGACCTCGTTCAGCAGGCCCTTGACCCGCTGCTCAAACTGGCCGCGGAACTGGGTGCCCGCCACCAGGGCAGTCAGGTCCAGCAGATAGATCTCCTTGTCCTTCAGCTGGGCCGGCACCTGCCCGGCGGCGATCCGCTCGGCGATGCCCTCGGCAATGGCGGTCTTGCCCACGCCGGCCTCGCCGATCAGGCAGGGGTTGTTCTTCTGACGGCGGGACAAAATCTGGATGGTGCGGTAGATCTCCCGGTCCCGGCCCACGATGTTGTCCAGCTTGCCGGCGCGGGCCTTGGCCACCAGGTTCTCACAGTAGGTGTCCAGGTATTTGCGGCGGGGCGGCTTTTTGCCCCCCTTGCCGTTTTTGGGTCCCTGGCCGCCCTGGCTGCCCTCCTGGCTGTTGATGCTCAGCGGGAAGGTGGCGTTGCCGCCCGGGGTAAAGCCGTCGGTATCCTCCCCGCCGTCATCGCCGCCGTCCTGCTGCATCCCCATCATCATGGCCAGGGGGTTGGCGCCGTCCCCCATCTCCTCCATCATGGAATCCATCCGGTCTTCCATATTGTCCATATCCTGTTCGGACATACCGAACTGCTTCATCAGGTCCTCCACGGGCTTGATGTGCATTTCACGGGCGCAGTGCAGGCAGTAGCCCTCCTGCTTCATCTGGCCATTCTCCATCCGCTGGATGAAGATGATGGCCGGTCTTTTTTTGCATCGAACGCAAACCATAGGCGTTTCCTCCTATCGCAAAGCCTTGCCCAATCCACTCTCTATTTCATGCGCTATACAAACGGGTTGATAAGGCTGAAGATTTGATAATAAAAGCTGCCGCTCAGGGCGGGCTCATTCAGGGCGGGCAGATTGCCCCCGGTAATGACCATCAGGGCCCAGACCACGCACAGCAGCAAAAACAGGTCTGCCACCCCTGCCAGGGCTCCCACAGAGACCCCCAGCCACCGGTTGACCGCCCCGATCACCGGTAGGTGGTTGACCAGTCCCAGCACGGTGACCAGCAGGCTGATCAGCATACGCAGGGCGGCGAAGCACAGAAAGAACAGCACCACCGAAAACACCGGCGTCAGCAGCGGGCGCACCACGTCCTGGACGATGGTGTCCGCGATGACCAGCACGTTGTCGGTCAGAAGGCCGTCCAGCGCCCGCTGGCAGGCCTCCACCACCTGGCGGCGGATGCTCTCGGGCAGAAAGCCCGCATACCGCTGGGCGATCCGGTCCAGGTCGGCGGCGCCGCCCGCTGCCAGGCTGGCGGCGATCCGCTCCCGGAAGCTGCCCGCAAAAAAGCGGTCAAACACTTCCCCCGAGCCCCAGGCCGCCAGCTGCTGTGCTCCGACCAGGCTGAACAGGTTGCCGGCGATCTGCACCAGGGCGGCCAAAAGCCCCTTGCGGGCATAGTGTATGGTCAGGCCGATCCAGATCGCCGTACAAATAATATCAAAAAGAAATGACGGATTCATGAACATAGACAAAATTCTTATCAGACAGGCCGTCTGAGTGCCAAACTTTTTACGCTGCGGGCGGACTGCCGGCCTGTTCCTGGTCTTGGGCGGGGGGCGTGACCCGCCGGGCCATATTCTCGGTCAGGACGAACAGCCCGCCCTTGCCCGCCACCATGGCCTGGGGCCGGGCATCCAAAGGCATGCTCCACTGGTACGCCCCTTCCAGGGAGAAGCATTCCACCGAGCTGTCGCACAAAAGATAAAAGGCGTCCGCCGTCCACACAATGTCGTTGGCGCTGGGCACAGGGCCCTCGTAGCGGGTGTTCAGGCCGGCGTCCAGCACCAGAGCGGTGGTGCTCAGCTGGCCGCTGCCCAGCAGGACGGCAGCCCCGCCCTGCCCCACCGACACGCCGGCCACCGCCGCGCCCCCGAACTCCCGGCGGGCCTGGACCGCGCCGCTGGAGCCAAAGAGAGCCGCGTGGGTATCGTACACGGCCAGCAGTCTGTCGTTGCTCATCCACTGCAGGTCCAGAGGGGTGCTGCCCGGCTCACTGGCCAGCAGCTGGGGTTCCCCTGCCCGCAGGTTGAGCAGATACAGGTTGGAGATGATCTGGCCCTCCTGGGCGGTCACCGCCGCAATGGCCAGCTGGGTGCCGTCGGGGGAAAAGTCCATCCGCATGGGCACCCCCTCGGCGGTGGTCAGGCTCCAGGCCAGCAGCTCCTCCCGGTGGGAGTCATAGACGGTCAGCAGCGCGAACTTGCGCACATCGTCGGTAGCCACCGCCAGCTCTCCGCCGTTGCTCAGCGCGCACAGGAAGATGCTGCCCTCGGTCTGGCGGGTGTACATCTCCCGGGTGCGGCTCTCCACACGCAGCTCGCTGCCCGAGCGGTTGTACAGCACAAAGCCGTTTTTGCCCGCCGCGATGGCAGGCCGGGCATAGCCGGTGCTGATGGTGTTCAGACGTCCGCCGCTGTCGGCCAAGACGGCGCAGCCGTCCTCCCCCAGCACCACAAAGCTGCCCCCCAGGCTCTCGGCCTGGTAGACATTCCCCACCCCCGTCTGCTGGGGAAAGCCCTGCTCCGGCATCAGCGCGATGCGCACCGAGTCGGCCAGGTCCTCCAGCACCATCACCGAGGTGTTGACCAGCCCGGTCAGGTAGATGACCAGCGCCGCCACCACTGCCACCAGCAGCGCGGTGCGCCGCAGCCGGCGGTTGTTCACGCGGCGGCGGGCGGCCTCCAGATATTCGATCCGGCCCGCGGACATCTCCTCCATGCGGGCCTTCCGGCCGGTCTTTCTCATCCCTCTGCTTCCTTTCCGTAGTCTACATGGTGCAAAAACAGCCCCTTGGCCGGCAGGGTAGGCCCGGCCTGCCGGCGGTCCCGGCTGGCCAGGATCCGGGGCACTGCGTCCGGCTCCAGCCGGCCCGCCCCCACCTCGCACAGGGTGCCCGCCAGGATGCGCACCATATTGTACAGGTAGCCGTCCGCCGTCACCGTGATCTCCACCGTATCCCCCCGGCGGGACACCTCGCACCGGGTGATGGTGCGGATGGTATCCCCATGGGCCGCCGCCGAGCTGTGGGCGGCGCACAGGGCCAGGAAATCATGACGCCCCACAAAATGCGCCGCCGCCCGGGCCATTTTTTCCTCGTCCAGGCGGCCGGGCATCCGGCAGTAATACCGCTCCTCAAAGGGGGAGTCGATGGGGTTGTTGTGGATGCGGTAGAGGTAGGTCTTGGTGTGGGCCGCATACCGCGCATGGAACCCGTCGGGCACCTGCCGGGCCTTCAGAACCCGGATGTCCCGGGGGAGTTTGGTGTTCAGGGCCAGGGGCAGCTTCTGGGGCGGGATGGCCAGTTCGGCCTCAAAGCTGAGGGCAAAGCCCAGAGCGTGCACCCCCGCGTCGGTGCGGCTGCACCCCTTGATATCCGGCCGGCAGCCGATCACCGCCTCCAGTCCATCCTGGAAGGCGGCCGCCACGCTGCGCCCGTTGGGCTGCACCTGAAAGCCGCAGTATTCGGTCCCGTCAAAAGCCAGGGTCAGCAGCCAGGTCATACCAGCGCTCCTTTCAATGTAACATGGTTCTTTGGCGAAAATGGGAAAAGAACAACGACAGGGCCGCCGGGCAGGCCCGGGGCCCCGTATTGCAGCTCTTTAATAGTTGGGGAACACCATGCGGGAGGACAGGATGACCAGAAAGCACACGATGCAGAATGCCAGGTCGATGTAGTCCTGGCCGCAGCACCGCAGCACCTTGAGCCTGGTGCGGCCCTCGCCGCCCCGGTAGCACCGGCATTCCATGGCCATGGCCAGCTCATCGGCACGGCGGAACGCCGAGATGAACAGCGGGATCAGCACCGGCACCAGCGCCTTGACCCGGTCGGTCAGTTTGCCGGTATCCAGCATGGCCCCGCGGGCTTTCTGGGCGTTCATGATCTTGTCGGTCTCCTCGATCAGGGTGGGGATGAACCGCAGGGCGATGCTCATCATCATGGCCAGCTCGTGCACCGGGAAGCGCAGCCGGGCCAGCGGGCGCAGCAGCGCCTCGATGGCATCGGTCAGGACGATGGGACTGGTGGTATAGGTCAAAAGGCTTGTCCCCGCGATCAGGGCGGCCACTCGCACCGCCATCACGACGGCATAGCGGACGCCGGCGGCGTAGATGGTCACAAAGCCCCAGCGGAACAGCGGCTCCCCCTCCCCGCTGACAAAGAACACGTTGAGCACTGCGGTGAACAGGATGATGGGCAGGATGGGTTTGAGGCTCCGCCCGATCATCTTGAGGGGGATCTGGGCCACCAGGTACATGGCGGCCAGAAAGACCACCGACAGGGCCAGGCCCAGGGGGTTGGATGCGGCGAACAGCACCGCGATATAGACGATGGTCAGCACCAGCTTGAGCCGCGGGTCAAAGCGGTGCACCAGGCTGTTGCCCGGGAAGTGCTGGCCGATGGTGATGTCACGGATCATTCTGCGGCGCCCCCTTTCTGCGCGGCGCTGCCCGGGCGGGGCAGTTCCAGGCTCTCCCCTGCGTCATGGCGGGCCTTGGCCTCCACCAGCTTTTTGACGGCATAGGGGATGGTATACACATCCGCCGGCACATCGATGCCCATTTGGCGCAGCTTGAGGAAGATCTTGGTCACCTGGGGCACCGACAGGCCCAGAGCCAGCAGTTCCTCGGCCCGGGCAAAGACGTTTTCCACCGTGTCATACATGGCCACCTTGCGCTGGGCCATCACCAGCACCCGGTCCGCATAGCGGGCGATGTCCTCCATGCTGTGGGACACCAGCAGCACCGTGACCCCCGTCTTTTTGTGGTATTCCCGGATGGCCGACAGGATCGAATCCCGCCCTTCCGGGTCCAGTCCGGCAGCCGGCTCGTCCAGCACCAGGATGCGGGGCTCCATGGCCATCACGCCGGCCACGGCCACCCGGCGCTTCTGGCCGCCCGACAGCTCAAAGGGGCTGCGGTCCAGCAGCTTTTCGTCCAGGCCCACAAAGCGCGCCGCCTCCCGCACCCGGCGGTCGATCTCCGGTTCGTCCAGGCCCATGTTCCTGGGTCCGAAGGCGATGTCCTTATAGCAGGTCTCCTCAAACAGCTGGTATTCGGGATACTGGAACACCAGCCCGGTCAAAAACCGGAAATCCCGGATCTTGCCCGGATCCGCCCAGATGTCCCGGCCGTCGATGATGATCCGGCCGCTGGTGGGGCGGTTGAGACCGTTCATGTGGGCGATCAGAGTGCTCTTGCCCGAGCCTGTGGCCCCGATGATGCCCACGAAGTCCCCTTCTTCCACCTCAAAGCTGACGTCGTCCAGGGCGGTGACCGCCCCGGGCATCCCGGGGTTGTACACATAGGAAAGGTGTTCTACCTTGATGATGCTTGCCATATCCGCCCTCCCTCACTTCAGCAGCTCATAGAGAGCCTGCGCGCATTCTCCCGGGTCGATGATCCCTTCGGGCATGGGGATGCCCGCCCGCACCAGCTCGTCCCGCAGCTCGGCGGCCTGGGGCACGTCCAGGTGCAGCGCCCGGACCCGGTCGGTCTGGCTGAACACCTCTTTGGGGGTGCCCTCCATCACGATCCGGCCATGGCTCATCACCACCACCCGGTCGGCCTGGGCGGCTTCTTCCATATAGTGGGTGATGGCCACCACCGTGATGCCCATATCCCGGTTGAGCCGGTGGATGGTCTGCATCACCTGTTCCCGGCCCCGGGGGTCGAGCATGGCGGTGGCCTCGTCCAGCACGATGCAGTCGGGGCTCATGGCCACCACACCGGCGATGGCCACCCGCTGTTTCTGCCCGCCCGACAGGTTATGTGGGGGACGGTGGCGCATCTCGTAGATGCCGGTCATCTTCATGGCATCGTCGATGCGGCGGCGCATCTCTCCGGTGGGGACGCCCAGGTTTTCCAGGGCGAAGGCCACATCCTCCTCCACCACGGTGGCCACGATCTGGTTGTCCGGATTCTGGAACACCATCCCCACCTTCTGGCGGATGTCATACAGTTTGCTGTCGTCGGCGGTGTCCATCCCCTCCACCGTCACGGTGCCGCTCTCGGGCAGCAGGATGGCGTTGAAGTGCTTGGCCAGGGTGGACTTGCCGCACCCGTTGGCCCCCAGCACCGCCACGAACTCTCCCCGCCTGACTCCCACCGACACCCCGTCCAGTGCATAGGGGCCGTTTTCAGGGTCGTAGCGGAAACGCAGGTCCTTTGCCTGCAAAATGGTCTCGTTCATCTTTCGCTCTCTTTTCCGGTGGCGCGCCCGCCTTCTGCCCGGGCTGCGCCCCATTCTCAGGATCGTCTTTTGTTTTTTACAGCGCTTCCCAGATGGCGGTAGAGCCGCAGGGCACTACCCCTCCGGTGGCGGTCACCGGCAGCCCGATCTCGTCGCAGCTGGCACCGCCCCCGAACCGGGGCACCAGGGTGGTCTTGAGGATATATTCCATCACCGCCGGGCTCAGCCCTGCGGTGTAGCTGTTGATGGCAAAGAACAGCGGCTGGCTGCCCAGCAGGTCGGCGCACTGGCAGATCAGGTCGTAGACGCAGTCCTCCAGCTTCCACACCTCGCCCCCGGGCCCCCGGCCATAGCTGGGCGGGTCCATGATGATGGCGTCGTAGGTGCTGCCCCGGCGCTTTTCCCGGGCCACGAACTTGGTGCAGTCATCCACCAGCCAGCGGATGGGCCGGCCGGCCAGGCCGCTGGCGGCGGCGTTCTCCTTACCCCACTGCACCATCCCCTTGGAGGCGTCCACATGGCACACCGAGGCCCCGGCCGCCGCGCAGGCCAGGGTGGCCCCGCCGGTGTAGCCGAACAGATTCAGCACCCGGATGGACCGGCCCGCAGCCCGGATCTTGCGGCCATACCAGGCCCAGTTGACCGCCTGTTCGGGAAAGACGCCGGTATGCTTGAAACCAGTGGGGCTGACGATCAAAGTCAGCCGGTCCTCCCCTTCGCCGCAGTGGATCTGCCAGCGTTCGGGCAGGGAGCGGCGGTATTCCCACTGGCCGCCCCCCTTGCTCGAGCGGTGGTAGACGGCGTCCGCCTTGGCCCACAGGGGGCTCTGGGGGGCGCTTTTCCACACCACCTGGGGGTCGGGCCGCACCAGCAGGGCCGTGCCCCACCGCTCCAGCCGGTTGCCCCCGGTGGCGTCCAGTAATTCATAATCCTTCCAGCTGTCGGCTGCTCTCATGGTCTGCCCTTTCTTTTCACTTGTTCAAAATGCGGCGCCCGATCCGCTCCACGATCCGCTGGGCGCAGGCCTGGATCTCCTCCAGATCCTCGCCTTCCACCATCACCCGGATCTTGGGCTCGGTGCCCGACACGCGCACCAGCACCCGGCCCATCCCCATCAGCTTCTGTTGCTCGTTCTCGATGAAGCCGGCCAGCACCTCGTCCTCCTTATAGGCGGCCTTCTGGGCGGCGTTGGCCTCCACGTTGATCAGCACCTGGGGGAACTGGGCGTAGATGCCGTTCAGCTCGCTCATCTTTTTGCCGCTCTCGGCCAGCAGTTTGAGCAGCTTGCCGGCGGTCAGCTCCCCGTCGCCGGTGGTGGCGTGGTGCAGCAGGATCACATGGCCGCTCTGTTCGCCGCCGATGGCGTAGCCGTTTTCCCGCATATTCTCCAGCACATACCGGTCGCCCACGGCGGTCTTTTCGGTGCGGATGCCCTGGCGCTCCATGAACTTGACAAAGCCCAGGTTGGACATGACGGTGACCACGGCGGTATCGGCGTCCAGCCGGCCCTTCTGCTTCATCATCATGGCCAGCAGGGCGATGATCTTGTCACCGTCGATCTCCCGGCCCTGCTCATCGCAGGCCAGGCACCGGTCGGCGTCCCCGTCAAAGGCGATGCCGCAGTCATAGCCGCCCTCCACCACCTCTTTTTCCAGCTTCTCCAGGTGGGTGCTGCCCACCCCATCGTTGATATTGCGGCCGTCGGGCGTGACGCCGAGGAAGCTGCACCGTGCCCCCAGCCGGGGGAACAGCTTCTGGGCCACTGCGGCGGCGGCTCCGTTGGCGCAGTCGATGCAGATGTTCAGGCCGGACAGGTCCCCGTTGATGGCCTCATAGAGGTGGTCCACATAGTCCCGCAGGCCGTCGGATCGGAAGGAGATCTGCCCCACCTCGGCGCCGGTGGCCAGGGGGATGTCCTTGCAGTCGTTGTCGATGTGGGCTTCGATCCGCCCTTCCACCTCGTCGGGCAGCTTGTAGCCGGTGGAGGCGAACACCTTGATGCCATTGAACTCCATCGGATTGTGGGAGGCCGAGATGACCACGCCCGCGTCCGCCTTGTACTTGGTGACCAGATAGGCCACCGCAGGGGTGGGCAGCACCCCCAGAGTCTCCACGTCAGCCCCCACGCTGCACAGGCCGGCGGTCAGCGCCGCCTCCAGCATATCCCCCGACTGGCGGGTGTCCTTGCCGATCAGGATGCGGGGCTTGCGGCCGGTGCCGTCGGTGAGGACGGCGGCCACCCCCCGGCCCAGTTTCATGGCCAGCTCACAGGTCAGATCGGCGCCTGCAATGCCCCGGACGCCGTCGGTGCCAAAATACTTTCCCATAGTGTCAGATCCCTTCTTCTCAGGCCGCAGCGCGGCCCCTTCTATCAAAACAGTATGTCAAAACGGTCAAAACATACTCTGCTGGCCGCTGTCCTCAGGGGAAAGGTCCTCGGGCGGGCGCATCCCCAGATGCTGGTAGGCCAGATGGGTGACGCAGCGGCCCCGCGGGGTACGGGTGAGGAAGCCCATCTGCATCAGATAGGGCTCGCACAGGTCCTCCAGGGTGACGGCCTCCTCCCCCAGCGCAGCGGCCAGGGTCTCCAGGCCCACCGGCCCTCCGCCGTACATCTCGATGATGGCCCGCAGCAGGCTGCGGTCCAGCTCGTCCAGGCCCAGTTCGTCCACATCCATCCGGCGCAGGGCCATCAGGCAGACCTCCCGGTCGATCACGCCGTCCCCCAGCACGGTGGCAAAATCCCGCACCCGCTTGAGAAAGCGGTTGGCCACACGGGGGGTGCCCCGGCTGCGTTTGGCCAGCTCGTAGGCGCCCTCGGGGGTGATGGGCTGGTCCAGGATGCCGGCGCTGCGCCGGATGATCTGGGCCAGCTCGTCCGGGCTGTACAGTTCCAGCTTGAGCAGCACCCCGAAGCGGTCCCGCAGCGGGCCGGTCAGCTGGCCCGCCCGCGTGGTGGCCCCCACCAGGGTGAAGTGGGGAAGGTTGATCCGGATGCTCTGGGCGCTGGGGCCCTTTCCGATGATGATATCCAGGGCGTAATCCTCCAGCGCCGGATAGAGCACTTCCTCCACCTGGCGGGACAGCCGGTGGATCTCGTCGATGAACAGCACGTCCCCTTCCTGAAGGTTGGTCAGCAAAGCAGCCAGGTCCCCGGGCTTTTCGATGGCGGGGCCGCTGGTGATCCGGATCTGTACCCCCATCTCGTTGGCAATGATCCCCGCCAGGGTGGTCTTGCCCAGGCCCGGAGGGCCGTAGAGCAGCACATGGTCCATGGCCTCGCCCCGGCGGCGGGCCGCCTCCAGGTAGACCTTCAGGTTCTGCTTGACCTTTTCCTGCCCGATATAGTCCTCCAGATGCTGCGGGCGGAGGTTGTTTTCCTCGGTGTCCGCAGCGGTCAGGCCGGGCTGCATCATTTTTGCGCCATAGATCGCTTGGTCCTGCATGGTTTATCTCCCCCCTGCCATCCCCCGCAGCGCCAGGCGGATGATCTCCTCCACCGGCAGCGCAGGGTCGATCTTGGAAATGGCCACCGCCGCCTCGCTCTGGCTGTACCCCAGGGATACCAGTGCCGCAATGGCCTGGGCGCCGGTCTGGCCGCCGGCCGCCGCCGACACCCCCGAGAGGTCCTCCAGCACCGCAGAGCCCGCAGCACCCTTGGCCACCTTATCTTTCAATTCCAGCACGATGCGCTGGGCCAGCTTGGGCCCCACCCCGCTGGCCGCCTTGAAGGCCTTGTGGTCCCCGGCGGACACCGCCAGGTAGACCCGGTCCGGTTCCATGACGCTGAGGATGGCCAGCCCCACCTTGGGCCCCACCCCCGACACCGCCGTCAGCAGCTTGAAGCAGTTCTGCTGCTCCTCGGTGGCAAAGCCGTAGAGGCTGATGTCGTTCTCGGTCACGTTCAAGACAGTGTAGAGGGTAGCCTCCGCCCCGGCGCCGGGCAGCGCCGCAGCCACAGAGGTGGGGCACTGGGCCAGATAGCCCACGCCGCCGCAGGCGACCACCACGCTGTCCAGCGTTTTTTTGACGATTTTTCCGTTCAGGCAATAGATCACGTTTTCCCCTCCCTCTCAGCTGGTCAGATCGGCCCGGGCCTGTGCACCGAAAGCCGCGTCAGCTGGTTGGCGCTGGTGTGGCAGAAGGTGATGGCCATGGCCAAAGCGTCGGCGGTATCATCGGGCTTGGGCACGGCAGGCAGATGCAGCAGGATGCGGGTCATCTCCTGCACCTGCTTTTTCACCGCCTTGCCATAGCCAGTCACCGCCTGTTTGACCTGCATGGGGGTGTATTCGTAGACGGGAAGCCCCGCCTGGGCCGCCGCCAGCAGGATGACCCCTCTGGCTTCCGCCACCCCGATGACGGTGGTCTGGTTGTGCTGATAGAACAGCTTCTCGATGGCCAGCACCTGGGGCCTGGTCCGGTGAATCACCCCGCACACGCCGTCGTAGACGGCCGCCAGACGTTCTTCAAAAGGCCGGCCTGCGTCGGTGGTCACCGCGCCGAAATCCACCGGCGTGAACCGGTTGCCTCCATAATCCACCACGCCCCAGCCCACAATGGCATAACCGGGGTCAATGCCCAACACTCTCACCCTCTGCGCCGACCTTCCTTTCCCGATTTTTGGCGCAGCACGCGCCGAAAAAGATACTGTAATAGTATAGCACAGCGCGGCAGGAATGGCAAATCACACCCTGCCCTCTTTTGATGTGCCGCGCCCCGGCGGCCGCAGCAGGGCCGCATACGGACTTTCGGACGATTTTGATTTTTTTGCATTTTCCTCTTGCATTTTGCCTCAGAATATGCTATGATAATCAGGCCGCACACCGCGGCACCGAGTTGGACGGTTAGCTCAGCTGGTAGAGCATCTGCTTGACGTGCAGGAGGTCACAGGTTCGAGTCCTGTACCGTCCACCAAAACAAAACCCGAGGCCACAGGCCTCGGGTTTTGTTTTGCGCGGGCATCGCAGAGGCGCACCCGGTTCGAGTCCTGTACTGCTGCGCAAGCGAGGCGCTGCCTGTGGCAGAAGCAGCCGAGCTGGAGCAGGGGCAGCGGTCTGAATGTTCAAGCGCATTGCATGCGCGCCGGAAATTCAGGGCACCGCAACCCGACCCACCAAACAAGGCGTATCCGAACCCAATCCTCTACGAGGAAGGGTTCGGATACGTTTTTTCTTTGGCTGAAGTGCTCCGCAGGGGGTATTGAAGCATAGCAGAACAGCAAAAGAGCGAGGTACTGTCTTTGGGTAGGCAGTACCTCGCTTTTATTATTTTACTGTTTACAGTTTATATTTGTTACGCCGCATTTTCCTGAGCTTTTTCCATCTCTCGCCTTGTCAGCCAGGCCTCGAAAGCCTTCTGGTTTTCCTCGACTTCAAAAAACGCCTGGATGCCGGGCAGAAATGTCCGGGCCAGACATTCGAGAGAACCTGCGGGCAGGCCGTATTCTTTTTCGATATCCTTTTTCTTTTTGCTCAAAAATCATCCTCCGCTTGTTCCAAAACCCGATATGCTTCACATTGATTCACCTCGATTCATTTCGATTTTCGTGGTCTTTCCGTGTATATTTGCTTGTTTGATAAAACTCAATGACTTCCTTTGGTATCCGCTCTAGCAGTGTCAACGCATCCTCATAGTCGCGCCGGAGCTGCGCATCCCGCAGCTCCTTAAGGACGCTGGTCTTGGTGGCAGCTTCCAGAGATTGTTCCAACTCGGCGGCTTTCTTTTTCAGACGTTTGTTTTCAGTGGCCGTCTCGGTGAAGGCCACATTGTACTTTTTGAGTTGGGTGTGCATCTTTTCCACGGCCGGGATATAACCGTCCAGCAACTTGGAGATTTCGGCAGCCCGCTTTTTGCCATTAAAGGGGCCAATATCGTTCAAAAGCTCATCCAGCTTTTGGCGCTGCCTGTTGAGGCGAGTCATCTCTTTGAAGATGCGGGGTGGGATGTGGTCGCGGCCCGTCTGGCTGGCGCTCTCCCCACGCTCCAGGTCGGGGCATTTTACGACCATGTGTTCCCAGAACTTGTCCTGCCACCAGGTCAGCTTCTTTTTGTTGCCCACGATCTCTTTGGCGCTCAGACGACCGTCCGCTGTCAAGGGGACAAAAGAAAGGTGCATATGGGGCGTTTTCTCGTCCATATGCACCACGGCGGAGATAATTGTTTCTCTGGATTGGTATTGCTCAAAGAAGCGGAGCGTTTCTTCAAAGTAGCGTCGGACTTCGGGCAGCTTCTTGCCTTTGAAGAACTCCGGTGTGGCGGTGAACATGGTCTCCACCACCCGGACACTGTCCGTCCGGGTGCGGCAGCCGGCAACCTGGATTTGACTCTCGGCCTCTGCCCTATACCTGCCGGCTGGCTCAATCAGGTGAAAATTGTACTTGCTGCGGGAGAGGTCAATATCAGGGTTGCTGGCGTACTTCTCTTTGGTGCGCTCGTTATGGGCCTCGATGTTGGATATCTCCGGCCCCTTGTACTTGGCGAAGCGCATGATGGCGTATTGTGATTGGCTCAAGGACGGCCCTCCTTGTAAATTGACAGGTCATGTTATGGGCGGGCATAGCAGGAACCTCCTTTCAGATTTTAGTGCGGATCAATTTGATCCGCACCACTTTTTTGTAGCTATGAAGGATTTGTTGAGACGGATAGAAATTGCAGACCGCAAAGTACCATTTTGTTACTTTGCGGTACGAGGCGTTCTAACTTGGATCAAGTGGTCATTTTGACTCAGACCACTTTAGCATCGTAAAGGATTTGTGTATATGGCGTGTTTTGGGGTTTTTGCTATGTACGTGCGTACGGAACTTGTACATACGTACATAGCAAAAAGGGCAGGTTTTTCTATATCGAGAAAATCCTCTACAAAAGCAAGAGGTCGGCGAGTCGCCGACCCCTTGCTGGCAGGTTAGGGGCGTTTTAACTTGGTTGTGACCAAATTGGTCACAGCCACTTCAAGGGAGTAACAAACGGTTACACTCTCTAGAGCCTTATGCCGGATGCGTCTGTACTGGCCTCGTACATACGTACATAGCAAAAAGGCCAAGTTCTCCCATATACAGTTTTATCCCCAGGAAGAGGTAGGCATCTCCGGCCGGACCAGGGCTTCAATTCCCAGGTAGCCCCATACACGGCGGCCTGCCGAGTTGACAATATTGTTGGTGTGCTCCAGGTTGTACTTTTTCAGATTGGCGATCAGGTTATCGCTGAAGCTCCGTGCTTTCAGTGGGGCCAAGTTGTTCTCCTCGCACCACATCTTATAAATGGCATAGAGGTCCTTGGAACTGATGCAGGCATCTGCTTTGAGGCGGATATAATCCTCCGCCTCCATGAAGTCGAAGAAGTTATTGTTGTCCCGCCTGACCAGCTCCCGGTTGCGCCGGGCGCGGTCGCTTTCGGTGAACTGAAAGCCATTCCTGACCAGACGCTGCAACCCCTCAAAGGCCCACAGAAAAATCCCTTCGGCCTCGGCAGCCATCTTCTCGGCGATGTCCGGGTCGTCCACCCGGTCGGTGGGCTTGTCCCTGGTGGTCAGGACTAGTTGCCGCCGGTAGAAACCATCGCTGCGGTCATAGAGAGCCTGTAGGTCTCCATTGCTGAACGCCAGCAGCCGGGCATAGATCCAGCCCTGGTAGCTCTGTTTGCCCTTGCGTTCCAGGTCCATCTGGCTCTGGGCGGTGACAATGGATTTGACGTAGTTTGTCTGCCGCAGAGCCTCGATGCGCATATCGTCGTCTACGCAGAGCAGAATATGCTCGAGGTCGGCCCGGGCAAAGCGGTTTTCGGAGATTTTGCCTATGCTGCCGTCTTTCATATTGGTGCCGAACAGCTTAGACAGTACTACGCCGATCTGGCTTTTGCCTTCGCCGCCGTGGCCCTTGATGACCATCATCCGCTGGCCCTTGTTGCTGGGGATGAAACAGTACCCGATAAACTCCTGTAAGGTGGGAATATCCTCCGGGTAGAGCAGGTCCGACAGAAACTGTAGCCAGTGGGTGGGCTGGGCCGCTTTGGGATTGTACTGGACTGGCAGCCGGTTGCGGACCACTTCAGGTTTACCGTCCTGAAAACTGCCGTTCAGGTATAGGGTCCCATTGGCCAGGTGTATACAGTTGGTGACTGGCGGAAAGTCATCCACCTGGGCGGAGAGCTTGAGCAAGTCCAAGATATTACCCACCTTGCGGGCTACGTTGCTGCTGGCATAGTCCCGAAGCTCCTCATAGATCATACTGCGCAAGGGCATTTCATCCGTTACCCGGCCGTCCTCGGTGAAAAAGAAGCCATTGCAAAAAATGATTTTGTGGGTGGACATGAAGGTCTCACAGAAAACCGCTTCATTGATCCGATGTCCTTCTTCCAGCCAAACTGGGTCGTTGGAGCTGGGCCGGTAGGTTTTGCTTTTCATGCGGCCTCCTTTGCATTGAGGGTATCCAGGCGGGCTTCCATTCTGGGCAGAAGTTGACCATCCAGCAGGCGTTTGGCGGTGGTCGCCTGCCTCACGGTGACGGAGGCTTTGACAGTTTGAAAAAGATTCACTTGCACCTCGCAATCTTGATAGGGTGGCGGCACACGGTGCCTTACCATGTGTCTGAGCGGATAAAGTTTGCCGGTCTCCCTCATCGCTTCTGACAGGCAACCACTCATCTCTGAGGGCACTGTGCCATCCCTTTTGGGCGCTCGCTCCGGGTGGAGGTCGTGGCGGTTTGGACGGTGAGGACGGTCATTCAGTTTTACATTGGAGACAGTATAGCAGAAAATCCAGAACTTTCCCGTATGTCCAAGAGGTTGGAAATTTGTCTCAAAAGGCTCTGATTTCCACGCTCTTGGACAAAGCAACTGCGATATGGTATACTAAAGTGGCAAATCGCCAACCCGCCCACTGGATGGAGATAACAGATGCACACGAAACTGACGTTAGGCGAACGACTCAAGGACCTGCGGATTGAGCGAGGCTGCACCCTGGAAGAACTGGCAGCTCAAACGGGCTTGTCAAAAGCGGCCTTGGGCAAGTACGAAACCAATGAATCAGGAGACATCAGCCTGTTTGCCATCACCAAGCTGGCCGACTTCTATGGCGTGACAACAGATTATCTTCTGGGTCTGGTGGAAAACAAAAAACACCCAGACGCAGC
>NZ_NFHX01000022.1:0-37374 GCF_002161515.1 Faecalibacterium sp. An58 | reverse complement strand
AATTATACCAGTTCTTTCGGGCGTCCGGGACGGATCGCCCTGGGCTGCTCAATATTCAGCCCCTGCATGAGCCAGGTGAATTGCTCCCAGGTCAGCGGCTTTACTTCCCGGGCATTCCGCGGCCATTGGTAGCGGCCATTATCCAGCCGCTTGTACAACAGCACAAAGCCGTCTGGTTCCCACAGCAGCGCCTTCAGCCGGTCACAGCGTTTGCCGCAGAACAGAAACAGGCTGCTGGAATAGGGATCTATCCCAAAGTTCTGCTGCACAAAAGGGACCAGGCTGTTCAGTCCCTTGCGCATATCGGTGTAGCCACAGACAATATACACGTTCTTTGCCTGTCGGATATCTCCCAGCATCTTAAGCCAGCCCTTTCACCAGCTTGACCAGATATTCCATTGGCACATCTGCCGGCAGGTAAATACGGATTTCTCCCTTTTCGATGCAAATACCAGACGCTGTCGGCTCATCTGCACCGCAGGCTAAAGTCGATTTGGAAACAAGTGCTTCTTCGCTTGGCTTTTGGATCTGTACCGGAACAATCTCTTGGCTTGAAAGAATTTCTCCCGCCAGTTCATCCCGCAGCAGCCCCTGCCACCTCATGAGGGTCGAATATTTTACACCGGCCTGTGCGCACCATTCCCGTTTATTCTTCCCACTGCGGGCGCACTCCCGCAGCAGGTTGAGGTAATGCTGCTTTTTTAGTTCCCAATATTGGTTGCTCATTTTTTACCCCCTGTGAGACTTCTCAGATTTCTAAGACTTCTTAGACTTTTGATACTTTCTCTTATTTTCTCACAGGTTGGTACTTTTTTACAGTCGGGGGATTATAGGGCGGTTACCAAAATGTGTGCAAAAATGTGCAGAGAGGCTATATGGACAAATCGTTCACTGGTTCTTCGGCAGAGATCAAGGCACACAGAACGGCCGCCCATCACGCTACATGGCGTGGCGAGCGGCCGCTGTTTTTATGGTAATTTTATAAACTGGTAGGCTCCGTATTTAATCTCTTCCACAAAGCCACGTGTTTTTAGATCTCTTATAATTGCATTTGCCCTCGAGGTTTTAACATGATAAAGTTCCGCAACATTGATTGAGTGGAACGGATATTGATACCGATATCGTTTAAACAATTCCAGCGTGTTTTGGATTGTCTTTGAAGAAAAGTTGGTTGCTTTTAGTCTATTTTGAAAATCCAGCATCTCCATATCTTCATCTAAAGGTCTCTCGGTTTCCTCCCTAAAAGATACACTTGCCACTTTTGTACCCGAGGTTGCCACTTCTGGGGTGGAGGATGCTACATTTCCAAGAGAGGTTGCCACTTTCATTGCTATCTGTGCCGGCTCTGCCACACTCCGGTTGGGCAGGGTAACCAGGAAAATGTCAGAATCCGAGTAGAACGCCGGTTTCTGGGCAACCTCGGCATAGGAATTGAGGATCCGGTCGATGCCGCTGCCCCGGCGCTCCATCAGGTCCAATCGTGAAAATACGTCGGAGATCACCTGATTACGCCGCATAGAAGGGATGTGATGCAGGTCCATATCCTGGATGCGCTGACCATTCATCATGCCGCCTGGTGAAAAGATTTCCAGCCGGTCATCGAAGATGTCCACATGGATCTCCGAGCCCAAAATCTGGTAGTCCCGGTGGATCAGCGCATTGACCAGCACCTCGCGGACCGCTTTGTAGGGGTAGTCGCTGCGCTCTTCCCGTCGCATTCCCCGGATGCTCCAGGGATTTTTGCTGTTGTTGCGGATAAAGTCCTCCGCATTTTGCAGCAGCGTGATAAGGCTGGTTCCCTGGAACTCCTTATCATCCAGCGCATCCTCGTCGATGTTGCCCTTGCAGTTCCCCTTCCAGCGAGTGCAGAACACCCGGGACTGCCTCAGCACCCCCTGGTCACAGAGCAGCAGACCGCCGTTGGTCACCTGCCCGTCCAGCGTCACCAACCCGGCCGACGGCAGCTCCTTGGCAAGATCGAACTCCTCGTGCCTGAGGTTTTTGAAAGTCGCCGCCAGCAGCGTGAAGCTGACATCTCCCACCCGGTAGGGGCTGGGCAGCGCGTCAAAGGTCTGATTCATCCCCTTCAGGATCAGTTCATTCAGTTCCCGCGCGGTCGCCTCCACCGACTGGTCGCCGTGCCGCACGTAGGCAACTCGGACTCCATCCGCCGCATAATAGTACGGGTAGGCCGGGCCATTCTGGACCTCCAAATCCACACAGGCTTTGCCTTCGATTTCGACCACCTGCACCATATAGCGGGGCGCCGGGTCGATGCGAGCTTTGATCAATTCGGTCGCCTTACTGATGACAGCCTGCGGGTCCGCAAGACCCACCACAGTCCGCGGCTCATTCTTGACGCCAAAGATCAAATGCCCGCCGTGGGTATTGGCGAAGGCAGAGACCGATTTTAGCCAGCTGCGCGGCTTCTTTTCTTCCAGCTGCTCTTTGTAGTCCGCCTTGGAGGCTTCGATGTAGAGGATGTTTTGAGAGGTCATTGAATCACCTGCCTTGTTTTATTGCAATCATGCTCATCGTCATTTTTACGCCACCATATGGTCCGTCCACAGCTCGCACTGGCCGATCACCGTATCGATCGCGATGTCGTAGTCCTCGGGCGGGTAGCGGTGTTTTTTCAGCAGGCGCTTGACCATTTTGCGCATGGCGGCGCGGGCGGAGACCTTCTTCTGCCAGTCGATGGTGCGGTTTTTGCGCAGCATCTCGGTCAGCTCCCGGGTCAGGTCGATCAGCTCGTTGTTCTGGTAGAAGTCCTGGATGTGCTCGGGCTTGGTGAGGGCGTCGTAAAAGGCCAGCTCCTCCTGGGTGAGACCCAGCTTTTCGCCGTTGTTGTGCTGCTCGGCGATTTCCTGGGCCGTTTTCAGCAGCTCCTGGATGACCTCCTCGTTGGTGATGAGGCCATTGTAATAGGAGTTCATCAGTTTGGTGATCTTTTCCGAGAACTTCTGCGACTGCACCAGGTTGGTCCGCTTATACACCGACACCTGCTCCGCCATCAGCTTTTTCAGGATCTCCACCGCGATGTTCTTTTCCTTCATGTGGGCGATCTCGTCCAGCACAGCGGGGTCAAAGAGGCTGACGCTCTTGTCCTCCTCTTTGCTGTCGAACAGGCTGATGACCCCCTGGCTCTGGATGCTGGCCTTGAGCAGCTCATTGATCTGGGCGTTGATCTCCCGGAGAGACAAGGTCTTGCCGCCGGCGCCGCCATAGGTGATTTTGACGCAGGTGGTCCGCACTGCTTCCATATAGGCGGCCTCGTGCATCTCCTGGTCGGTGGTCATGCTGGCGCAGAGGGAATGCGCCTGCCTGAGCAGCAGCGCTTCCTTCAGGAACAGGTCTTTCCGTTTTGCGGCCCGCGCATCCAGCACAAAGTCCGCGCCGCCGGTCACCAGGCGAGCCATTTCCAGCGGCGTGCCGCCCGCAAACCCGCTGAAATCGAAGCCATGCAGCAGGTCCTTGCAGACCTGCAATTTCTCCTGGAACTTGGGGTAGGCTACCTTGGCAATGTCCATATCTCCATAGTTGGACTGGTCCCGCTTGGTGTATTCCTTCATGGCGGCCTTGAGGGCCGAGGCGATGCCCACATAGTCCACGATCAGGCCGCCCTCTTTGTCCTGAAAGACCCGGTTGACCCGGGCGATGGCCTGCATCAGGTTATAGCCGTGCATCGGCTTGTAGATGTACATGGTGGCCAGGGAGGGCACGTCAAAGCCGGTCAGCCACATATCCACCACGATGGCGATCTTCATGGGGTCGCTGTTGTCCTTGAACTTGCGGGCCAGCTCCTCCTTGTGGGCTTTGGTGCCGATGATCTCCTTCCAGTCCTCGGGGTCGTTGTTGCCGCTGGTCATGACAACCCCCACCTTCTCCTGCCAGGCAGGGCGCAGCTCCAGTATTTTGCGGTAGATCTTCATGGCGATGGGCCGTGAATAGGCCACGATCATGGCCTTGCCGGTGAGGAGGCCCGCCCGGTATTTTTCGTAGTGCTCCACGATGTCCTCACACAGGGACTGGATGGTGGAGTCCGCCCCCAGCACACTCTCCATCTGGCCCAGCATCCGCTTGCTTTTCTCGATGGTCTCGGGATCCGACTGCTGTTCCAGCGCGTCGTAGGTCTCGTCGATCCGGGCCAGGGTCTCCTGGTCCAGGTGCAGCTTGATGACCCGGCTCTCATAGTAGACCGGGCGGGTGGCCCCGTCCTCCACCGCCTGGGTCATGTCGTAGATGTCGATGTAGTCGCCAAAGACCTCCCGGGTGTTCCGGTCCATGGCCGAGATGGGGGTGCCGGTAAAGCCCACATAGGTGGCGTTGGGCAGCGCTTCCCGGATGATGCGGGCGTTGCCCACCACGGTGTGGGCCTCCTTTTCGCCCTGGGCGTTCTCCTGCAGCACCAGCTTTTCCTCAAAGCCGTACTGGCCGCGGTGGGCCTCGTCTGCCATCACCACGATGTTCCGCCGTTCGGACAACGGCTTTTCGCCCCGCTCGAACTTGAACATGGTGGTGAAAAGGATGCCGTTGGCCTGGCGGCCGTCCAGCAGCTTTTTCAGGTGCTCCTTGCTCTCGGCCTGTACCGGGGTCTGCCGCAGAAATTCCGCGCAGCGGGCAAACTGGGTGTAGAGCTGGTCGTCCAGGTCGATGCGGTCGGTCATCACCACGACGGTGGGGCTGTCCAGCGCGGTTTGCAGCAGATGGGCGTAGAACACCATGGACAGCGACTTGCCGCTGCCCTGGGTATGCCAGAACACGCCGCCCTTGCCGTCGGTGCGGGCGGCCTGCCGGGCCCGCTCCACCGCCTTGCGCACCGCGAAATACTGGTGATACCCTGCCAGTATCTTGGCCGGCTTCTGGCTGTCCCCCGAAAAGAGGATGAAGTTTTGCAAAATGTCCAGCAGCCGCTCTTTCTGGAACATCCCCTCGTAAAAGGTCTCGAACTGCACCACGGCGGTGTCCTCGGCCTGGTCGGCGCTTTTCCGCTTCCACTGCATAAAGCGGTCCAGCCCCGAGGTGATGGTGCCGGCCATGTTGGTGGACAGGTCGCTGATGACGCAGATGGCATTGTAATAGAACAGCGAGGGGATGTCCTGCATGTAGTTGCGGATCTGCCGGTAGGCATTTTCGGTGCCGGCCCCCTCCTGGGAGGGGCTTTTCAGCTCCATCAGCACCAGGGGCAGCCCGTTGATGAACAAGATCACATCCGGCCGGCGGGTGTTGCCGTTTTCCACGAAGGTATACTGGTTCACCACCAAAAACTCGTTGTTCTCCGGCCTGTCATAGTCCACCAGCCGCACGATCCCCGACTGCTCTTCCCCGCCCTGGACATACTTCACCGTGACGCCGTTTTGCAGCCAGTCGGTAAAGACCCGGTTCTTCTGTAACAGGCTCCCGCTGTCCAGGTCGTTCAGCTTGCCCACCGCCTCGTCGATGGCCTGCCCCGGCAAGGCCCCATTGATCCGCCGCAGGCTGGCCTCCAGCCGGTCATCCAGCAGCGGGCGGGTATAATCTTCCCGGTCCAGATCGGGGGCGTAGATATGGGTATACCCCATGGTTTCGAACAGTTCGATGACGGCCTGTTCAAAGGTATCTTCGGTAAAGATGGCGGGCATGGTGGGTCACCTCATTTTAATATTCGTTCTATTCTTTGTTTATAAGCTTTTCTATTTCTTTATTCCAATGCTCTCTGCCCATTTGAACATACTTTAACGTCTTTTCAAAATCATCAATATTTATAGCTTTTCTATGGCGTCCTTCACCAGTTAATCTTACCAGCACAAAGTCGCAAATATCAAATGCTAATCCTAGCAAATTTTCCACATCATCCAAAGAAAATCCGTTTTCTTTCATCCATTTCTCTTGACCATCCAGTAAAACGCGCTTATCATTATGTGCATATACCTTATTTCTTAGCTTACGCAATTTTTCGATTGTATTGCTAAGCTCCTCTTTTCTAAAAATCAAGTCATTCAGGCGCTTTTCTGGTTCAAGTGGTACATCAAAAATTATTTTTTCTGAGCGAGTCTCTATCTTACCATTATTTGATTCGATAACATTGGAAGTCTCAACACGTCTCGTCTTTGGAAACCAGTCTATATTGTCCCGAATTGTCTCCAGCACTTTATTTACTTGAAGGCTCGAATCATCTCGATCAAATAATTTTGCCAATTCAATGACGATAGATCGCTCTAATGAATCTAAAATCATTGTATAAAATGCCGGGGAAACCTCTATTTCTTCTTTATATTTAGCAGCCAGCTTTAAAATTTGTCTGACAATATATAAGTCTTGGTTAATTAGTCTTGCCCTATCATGACAAAACGAGGCAACTTCGATTAATTCTTCTTTTTTCATATAAGATCAATCCTCCCCAGACAACAACTTTGGAAGCAAAGCATCTCTCAAAGTTGCAAGTTTTCCTGATTGTTCATTGTTTCTTTGTATCATCTGATACATTGGTGCAACTATTGCTTCAAATTTTTCCAGGATTTCAGCTGGCGGAATATCTATTTCCATGGCATTTAGAATATCTGTAGTCATACTTGGAACTGCCGACCCTGCATTCATTGATGCTAGATCTTTGCTTTTGACAAACTGATAAACAAACTTCGCCGCGTTGGGAATTTTCATTTCCGTGTAAAACATTGTATCCACAGACCAGAAGGGCTGATTAACATATATTACATTATTCAGCGTACCTTTACGCGGAATCAGAACAGATTCTTTTTCATATAGGGGGCGCTCTACATAACGCATGATACCGCCAGAGCCATACACAGGATAAGGCCCATCAGCCAATTTTTTATGGTCTTTTCCATATTTCACATTTACAAGATCTTTTAAACAGCCATGTTTCCATGTTGGATCATCATTTACGATAAACATATAATTATAAATTGATTCCACTTGCTGCTCTAAATTATCGTTTATCTTGTTGTTCAGTTCAATTTTATCGTCTAATCCGCCTAGAATAGATCCAATTATACATTGTATTTGATAGTTTGGAATATCTACTACTATACTAGAGAAAGTTTCTCTTGTTATCGTGTCAAATACTGAACCATGTGTTATTTTTTTGAGTTCTTTAATTTTATTTTTTAATAGATAGTATAAAAAAGCTTTATTCAATCCATCTTTTGCACGGACACCATAGCATGACTGATTAAAAGCCATTGGAAACGGAATCATTGCAAGCTCGCCAACCGTTCCTCTGGCAGAAATAATAATATCATCTTTTTGAAGCAGTTTTGTTGAACTGTTTAATAGTCCTTGTTCACTTATATGCTTTTCAGTAGTATATACATATCTATTATCATTATTAAAATCTTTTACTGATAACCAGGGAATGCTTCCATTCCAATATTCAGCAACAGAAGTTTTAGGTGTTCCCCCACCTATCAAGTCGATATATTTAATAAGAGTATCTTTTTTCCACTCAGATTTCATACCCAATCGCCCCCAGTTGCTCCTTGATCTGCGCCTCCAGCTGGTGGGACTGGGCGAACAGGTCGGACAGTTCCCCGGTCAGGCGGGCCATCTTTTCCTCAAAGGGCTCGCCGTCGTCGGCCTGCTCCTCGATGCCCACATACCGCCCCGGGGTGAGGATGTAGTCCTGCCGGGCGATCTCCTCGGTGGCGGCTACCGCGCAGAAGCCCTTGACGTCCTCCAGCGTGCCGGCTGCAAAAGCCTGGTAGGTGGCGGCAATCTTCTGGATATCGGTATCGGTCAGCTCCCGCAGCTTGCGGGTGACCATGGCGCCCATCTTGCGGGCGTCGATGAAAAGGGTCTTGCCCGGCTGCTTTTTGTTTTTGGTGATGAACCAGAGGGATACCGGGATCTGGGTGGTGTAGAACAGCTGGGACGGCAGGGCGACGATGCAGTCCACCAGGTCGGCGTCCACGATGTTTTTGCGGATATCGCCCTCGCCGCCCGACTGGGAGGACAGGGAGCCGTTGGCCAGCACAATGCCCATCCGGCCGCCGGGGGCCAGGTGGTAGATCATATGCTGGATCCAGGCAAAGTTGGCGTTGCCGGCCGGGGGCAGGCCGTACTGCCAGCGGGGATCGTCCTTGAGCTGCTCCGCGCCCCAGCTCGAGAGGTTGAAGGGCGGATTGGCTATGATGTAATCGGCCCGCAGGGTGGGGTGCAGGTCATTCAGGAAGGTGTCAGCGGCATACTTGCCCAGGTCCGGTTCGATGCCTCGGATGGCAAGGTTCATCTGGGCCAGCTTCCAGGTGGTGGGGTTGGCGTCCTGGCCGTACACCGAGATGTCGTTGATGTTACCGCTGTGGTTCTCGATGAACTTGGCCGACTGTACGAACATCCCTCCGCTGCCGCAGCAGGGGTCGTAGACGCGCCCGCGGAAAGGCTGCAGCACCTCCACCAGGGTGCGCACCACGCAGGACGGCGTAAAGAACTCGCCGCCCCGCTTACCCTCCTGCTCGGCAAACATCGACAGGCAGTATTCGTAGGTGCGGCCCAGAATGTCCTTCTCGCTGCCGCTGTCGATCATCTTGATGTTGGTGAACAGGTCCACCACGTCCCCCAGGCGGCGCTTGTCCAGCTCGGGCCGGGCAAAATTTTTTGGCAGGATGTCCTTCAGGCGGGGATTCTCCTTCTCGATGGCCCGCATGGCGTTGTCGATTACCAAACCGATTTCGGGGCTGTGGGCTTTGGCGGCGATCTCCTCCCACCGCGCCCCCTGCGGGACGTAGAAGATCCCCTCGGCGAGGTACTCGTCCTGGTCATTTTCAAAGCCGTCGCCCTCGTCCATCAGCTGTTTGTACTTGTCCTCAAAGCGGTCCGAGATGTATTTCAGAAAGATCAGCCCCAGAACCACGCTCTTGTATTCCGATGCATCCAGGTTGCCGCGCAAAACGCAGGCGGCGTCCCAGATCTGCTTTTCAAACCCAATGTCGGCGGTGTTTTTCTCTGCCATGGTGTAAACCTCCGTCTTTTTCGATCACAATCCATTTTATAGTATAACACGCCGCGGGCGGCTTGTCAGGGGGCGTTTCACTTTTGTGTGATTCAACAAACCCGGCGTAGTGTATTCGTGAAATCGTCCAAAATCCGAGGTAAACCATTGACACTTTGCCCCTCCCATGGTATTCTCTAACCCATATCAACCACTTTACTGTGATAAACCGCCGCTCCGCAACCACACCAAACCATTTTGCCGCCGCTTGTCCCCGACAAAATCCTTTGGTCCTTTGCGGGGCGGTTTTCTTTATTTCCCGAGAGAATTTGCAGCCGGGCGACCGGCCTGCAATTCTTCATATCCGCACCTTGAAAGTTACATGAGCCGTCTGGATCTGGATACCGCGCCACGACCCCGCACAAATGCGGGCGAGCCGGACAACGCCGCTGCAACACAGGGGCAGGAACGCAGATTCGGAGCAAACGGCGCCCCCTGCAATAGGAGGACACTTCTATTGACACCTGCACTCCCAGCTTTGGAAACTGAAATCCGGTTTGAAATCTGTATTTTTGTTTTGGACGAAAAAGCGATAAGCAAGTATCGACCTGTGGCCACAATTTCAAAAGTTGAAATTACGTCTCACTGACCGGTCGTACTTGTTGGGGAGTGCCTTCCCCAAACCCTGCTTTGTTTTGAACCGTTTGCGCTTGTTCGATCTATGCTCCGTGGGGCTTTTTATGGAGCCGCTCAAAGGATTGGAGGTTGATACTCGCCAAGGACACTGAAAAGATTACTCCGACCACTCACAATGACAACCCCAACAACCGCACCCACATCATCAAATTTCGTGTGACCGAAAAAGAAAAACTCACCCTCGAACTCTGCTGCAAACGGCTCAACATCAGCATGTCAACCCTCATTCGTCAATCTTTATTGGGAAAGCCCATCCAGCACACAGTCGTTGTCACAGGCGGCGGAGAGGATGCCCTGAACGTCCTCTCCGGTCTGCTGGGACAATGCGGCAAGATCGGCGGCAACCTCAACCAGATGACCCGGCACCTCAATACCGGCGGCCGGGACACAGAGCAGCTTCGTGCTCAGCTTTTGACGGAACTGTCAGCCCTCACATTGTTTCGGCTGGACGCCGAGAAAGCGATCGGTGAACTGTATGGCAACCATCAAGCATACAAGCTCGAAGAACTCTGACCTCTCGGCGGCAGAGCGCTACCTCACCTTTCAACACAACGAATATACAGGCTTACCCATCCTCGATTCAGAGGGGAAACCCAAGCTCCGCGAAAATTACCTGCTGGATACGCTGGAATGCGGGGAGAACACCTTCGCTATGGCCTGCCTGCTGGCAAACCGGAAACACGGCAAGAACGCACAAGCTGGTGATATAAAGACTCATCACTACATCATCAGCTTTGACCCGCGGGACGCGACCGACAACGGTCTAACTCTGGAAAGAGCGCAGGTCCTTGGCCTACAATTCTGCAAGGAAAATTTTCCGGGCCATCCGGCTATTGTCTGCGCCCACCCGGACGGCCACAACGGCGCGGGCAATGTCCATGTTCATATCGTGATAGGCAGTTTGCGTATCCGAGAAATCGAACGCCGGCCCCACATGGAAAAGCCCTGCGACTAGCAGGAGGGCTGCAAGCACCGCTGTACGGCGGCCATGCTGCGGCATCTCCGCGCCGAAGTCATGGAGCTTTGCCAGAATGCCGGCCTCTACCAAACCGACCTGCTGAAAGGTTCCGGCGACCGCATCACCGAACGGGAGTATTGGGTGCAGCGGCGCGGCCAACGCCGTCTCGACTACGCCAACGCCAGTGACGCAGCCTCCAGCCTGCCCATCCGGCAAACCAAGTACGAGACCGAGAAAGCTGCCCTGCGCAAAAACATCCGTTTCGTTCTGCGAAAGGCGACCAGCTTGGAGGACTTCTCCGCCCAGCTCTTGCAGGAGTATGGCATCGCTCTCACCGAGAGCCGCGGCCGATTCAGCTACCGCACCGCTGATCGGACAAAACCCATCACTTCCCGCAAACTGGGCGATGATTTTTCCAAGGAGAAAGTTCTGGCTGTCCTTGCCGAAAATGCTGAACGTCAGAAAACCGCCGCTCTCCGCCGTACTGACCCGAATCCCGATAAGGTCAGCCGCCTGATCGTCATTCAGGCCAAGCTGGCCTCGGGTAAAGGTGCTGGTTACGAACGCTGGGCCAAGGTGTTCAACCTGAAACAGTTGTCAAAGTCGGTGGCACTTTTGTCGGAGCACGGCGTAAGCACCGAGGCCGAGTTGGCGCAGCGTATCGACGAACTTCAATCTCAGTACAGCGAAGCGCTCGAGGTGGTCAAAGACCTGGAAACCCGCATCGACGAAAACCGGGAACTCAGCCGCCACGTTTCGGCCTACCTCCAAAACCGGAAGATTGCCCAGCAGGCCAAAACCGCGAAAGACCCGGAGACTTTTCGGGAACAACACCGCGCCGAACTGACAGCTTATCAGGCGGCAGCCGCCTATTTCAAGGCCCACAACATCCAAAAACTGCCCAGCCTGAAACAGCTGAAATCCGAGCGCGAGGAATTGATTTCCGAAAAGGCCCAGTTCTACCAAAAGTACCGAGAAGCGCACAAAGTCTGGTTGGAGCTGAGCACTGCGCAGCAAAACCTGGAGGCCCTGCACCGCGCAGAGGGCCGCCGCGAGATGACGAGAGGAGGGTTGCATGAGCTGGACAAATGAGGATGTCCGCGATGAAATCTATGAGCAGGATGAGGAGGAAGAGGAAGGTCCATCCTGGGTGGATGACAAAGGCAAAATTTTGGAGGCTGCTTTCTGTGAATACTTCCTCACAAAGCATCCCCTGATGTGTCTGAAACAGACCTTATTTGACCTGGATGGCGAAGTGGACGAGGATAAGCTCATCTACGAGATTCACCAGGAGATACGCTATCATGCCCGCAATGATGTTGCTAAAAAGGTCAAGCGATTGGTGGAGGCCCTCAAAATCGAGGCATACCGCGAGGAGTGGAAGCCGCAGCTCGACCGTATCCACCTCAAAAACGGCACCTATTATTTGGACGAGCGCGGTTTTGTTTCAGATAAGGAACTCTGCCTGAACCGTCTCCCGGTCGAATACCAGGTAGATGCCGCGCCTCCCGTGCAATGGCTGAAATTTCTGGACGAGCTGCTGATTCCCGAGGATATCTTGACCTTGCAGGAGTATATCGGCTACCTTCTCATCCCTTCCACCAAGGCGCAGAAGATGCTGATTCTGACCGGCAAAGGCGGCGAGGGCAAATCCCGCATCGGGCTGCTCTTGAAGAAACTGCTCGGGCCTGCCGCCTACATGGAGGCCGTCCTCCGGCTGGAAACCAACCGCTTCGCCAGCGCCAATCTGGAACACAAGCTGGTGATGATCGACGATGACCTGAACATGACCGCCCTCCCTGAGACACGGAATATCAAGTCCATCGTCACGGCCGAGGATCGCATCTGCGTGGAACGCAAGGGCAAGCAGGCCACCCAGGGCCTGCTCTATGCCCGGCTGCTCTGCTTCGGCAACGGCAATCTGGTGGCCGCCCATGACACCAGTGATGGTTTCTGGCGGCGGCAGATACTGATTTCTGTCAAGGACAAGCCGGAAGGGCGGACCGATGACCCTTACCTGATTAATAAGTTCTCAGAGGAACTGCCCGGCATCCTGCTCTGGGCGCTGGAGGGGCTGAAGCGGCTTCTGACGAATCAGTACCGCTTCACCCTCAGCGAACGCGCCAGGCAGAACCTTGCCGCTGCTATGGAGGACGGCTGTCACCTCGACCAGTTCATGCAGGCCAAATCTTATATTCGGTTTGCACCCGATAAGTCGGCCAGATCCACCTACCTGTTCCGTGCTTATAACAAGTGGTGCGCCGACAACTTGGAAAAGCCGTTGACGCAAAAGAAGTTCAGTCAGTATCTTTTCAAGAACGCGGACCGGTATGGCATCCGCTTTTCCAAGCATATCGAGGGCGGCTTCCGAGGCTACCGGGGCGTGTACGTCTGCTCGGATTGCGCCCTCGAATAAAATTGGGGCGGGAAGTGAAAATTTCCCGCCCCACGCGCCCCCTCGCCCGGCATCTCAAAAATATGACGATTATTCGTTCTATTTTTCAGATTCGATTTATTGCAAACCCGCCCCGCCTGCCCATGAACCCGCCCAAAAGGGCGCGTTCGGGGCGGGAGGGCGGCTGGGGCGCGTATTTCTGCATTCCTTGCAGAAAAATTTTGGAGGCCGGTTCTGGAGCAAAGCAGGGTCGGCCTCTCGTATTCCACACTTGGGGCTTTGCAAGCTGAATCCCCCATGAACCAGGCGGTGGACCGGAACAGGAGGTGCTTTTGAAAAACTTTCAAACCAGCGATTCTTCCCCCTCCAAAGCCTTGCACAACACCCCCGAAACCGGTACAATAGAAGTGTCCAAGACCCCTGCCGCGGAACCTCAAGCCAGACCGCAGGCAGCCAGGCTCGAACCCCTTGTTTACCGGGTGGAGGAGATCGCCCAACTGCTGGCCATCTCCTCCCGTGCCGCTTACAACCTGTGCAATACCACGAAAGATTTTCGGGTGCTGCGCATCGGCACCAGCATCCGGGTCAACAAAATGAGTTTCGATTCCTGGTTCGCCGCGCTCTGAGAAGGGGTAAACCATGGCATCCATTATGAAACGCGGCAACGCGTATTCCGTCCGCTACACCTATACAGACCATCACGGCAAACCCTGCCACGGCTGGGAAACATTCAAGACCAAGAAGGAAGCCCAGGAGCGCAAGATCACGGTGGAAAAGGAACTTCAGGATGGCACCTTTCTGATTCCCGATTCCACCACCGTGGCCGAACTGCTGGAAAAATGGGTTCCGATCCAATCCAGCAAGCACAAATGGGCACCTAAAACCTATACCCATACCACTGCTATGATTCAGAATCTGATCGTGCCGTATATTGGGCATTTGCCCATACAAAATGTACGCACATATGATCTGGAACAGTTTTATGCCACCCTGAGCCGCACCCCGAAAGGGCTCTATATTCAGGGCAAACAGCAAAAGCTGAGCGCTGCACAGCAGAAGCGTTTTTTGACGGCGGCTTCCATCCGCGAAGTCCATGCGCTTCTCAAAACGGCGTTTTCCTATGCAGTGGAGTGGGACCTCATTCACAAGTCTCCCGTCCCTCGGGACGCGCCCAAAGTCACCTCAGAGGAACGGGCTATTTGGGACGAGCACACCATGCTGGCGGCGCTCCAGACCATCGAGAACCCCGCCCTGCATCTGGCGGTACACCTGAGCATGATCCTTTCCCTGCGGGCCGGTGAGATCCTCGGCCTGCAGCCGGGAGATATTGACTTCGGTGCAGCCAACGGCCGCGGGACGATCTCGATCAACAAGACCTTGCAGCGCACCGATACGGTAGCCCTGGAAAAGACCGACCCCAGCCAGGTGTATTATATCTTCCCAGACCAGCGGGAAGGCAGCACCTCTTCCTTGATTTTGAAAAAGCCCAAGACCAGGAAATCCAACCGCGTCCTTTACCTGACGAGCCCTTTGCGGGAAGAACTTCTGGCCTGGCTCGAAAAACTCAAGCGAGAGGAAGCCGACGCTGACGGGCGATACCGGAACTGCGGCCAGCTGTTCCGGCTGCCCAATGGGCTGCCAGTCGCCCCCGAGGCCCTTTCCAAGTGGTACCGGGAATGGCGCACCCAGCACCCGGAGTTTGAGAAGATCGTGTTCCATGGGCTGCGGCATTCCAGCGCGACCTATCAGCTCTTGCAGTCCGGCGGCAACTTCAAGGCCGTCCAGGGCAACACCGGCCACGCCACCGCAGGTATGCTGATGGACACCTACGCCCACACCCAGGACAAGCCCCGGCTGGAGCTGGCCGAGAAGATCGAGGCCAATTTTTATAAAGACGCCTCCTCGCAGACAGACCCTGTTCCTGCTGGAGACGGAAATCTGACTGTGGACGGACTTCTTGACCTGGTGCGCCAGATGGCTCCCGAGCAGCGGCGCGAATTTGCGCGGCTCCTGTTTGCATGATGCCCTTTTAATCAGATGGAGCAAACGCTCCAAATGCGCCCCCTGCAGCCTGTGCAGAGGATGCACGCCTTTCCCGCCGATGTGCAGAAAATGTGCAAAAATGTGCAGGCGGCTTAAAACAGAAAAATCCCACGAGAAATCTTACGGTTTCTCGTGGGATTTTGGTGCGCTCGTGGGAACTCGAATCCCAGGCCCTCTGATTAAAAGTCAGATGCTCTACCGACTGAGCTACGAGCGCATATAGGTACGGCTACATATGCCGCCTGATTATTGTACCACACCCCGGCGCAAATTGCAAGTCCCGGCGCAAAAAAGTCCTGCCGCTGGGGCGCGCGGCAGCGCTGCGGCGCCTTTTTTGCCTCTGCGGGGCGGGCGGGGCCGGCAGGAACTTCCTCTTTACAAAGGGATACAAAATAGTTACAATGAAGAATATACAGTGCGCCGTTACCCGCGCCATCCTGTGCCCGGAACTAGGGTGTATCTGAAAACTCCCTAATACTGTTCTATTCTACCAAAAAACACCATCTGCCGCGTTCCATTCGCTTGCATTCCATGGAGGAGTGCGGCGCTCATGCGCCTTGCAGCTGGCGCTTTTTGGCGAATATCTCAGCATGTTTGACTTCTCAGATACACCCTAAGGGCCCTGCGCCCTGTCTTGTATCCCATTGCAAAGGAGAGATGAACCTCTATGAAGATCACCCGCCGCCTGCTTCTGCGCTGCTCGGCAGCTCTCACCGGCAGTCTGGCCCTGATGGGCGTCAGCACCCAGGGCAGCCTGCTAGACTGGCTGCAGCGCTTGTTCGACTCCTCCGGGGCCGCTTCCTCCGGCGCTTCTTCCGCCGCGTCCTCTGCGGTTTCTTCCCAGCCCGCTGCCAGCAGCGCCCCCGCCCTTCCCCCTTACGATGCCGATCCCCTCACCGGGCAGCCCAAGACCGGCAGCGGCCGGATGGTGGGCGTGATGGTCAACAACATCTGCAACAGCGCCCGGCAGAATGCGCGGCCGCAGCGGGGCCTGTCTGCCGCCTCCATCCTGATCGAATCCAAGGTGGAGGGCAACATCAGCCGGCTGTGCGCTGTCTACACCAGCGCCGACGTCATCCCCGAGGTGGGTCCCCTCCGCTCGGGCCGGGACCAGTTTTTGCAGCTGCTGATGCCCTGGCAGGCCCTCTACTACCATGACGGCGAGAGCGTTTTCTGCACCCAGTACGTCAGTCAATGGGACTACTCCGGGCTGAACATCGGAGGCAAGAGCTATTTCAACACCCCCACCCATCCCCATGTAGCCCACCGGGACAGCCGGGACGGCGTAGTGGCCTATGAGCACACCGAGTTCACTTCGGGTCCCGAGATCCGCCAGGCCGCCGGCAACGCCGGCATCAGCCTGGACTATCACTACGATACCACCTTTTTCCCCTTTGCAGACTACCGCACCGGCGCTGTGGAGGAGCTGGCCGGCTGCCAGGACGCCAGCCATGTGACGGTGCGCCACTCGGCCAACTATCAGTCCTCCTTTGATTACAGCCCGGCCGACAAAGTCTATCGGATGCTGATGTACAGCGCCCGCACCGGCCGGTTCGAAGCGGCGGTGGACGAGCTGAACGGCCAGCAGCTGGCCTTTGAGAATCTGCTGATCTGCTTTGCCCCCATTGCCGCCTACCCCGGCGACTCAGGCGACGTGCAGCAGGTGCAGTACATTGCCGGCGGCGAGGCTTACCTCTTCACGCAGGGACGGGTGCGGCCCTGCCAGTGGTCCAAGCTGGCCCCCGACCTTCCCCTGGAAGTGAGCGACGGCGGCCAGACCGTCCTGTTCAACCGCGGACGCACCTACCTGGCTGTGGTGGACGAGGACGAGCGGGACTTCTTTGCCTTCAACGCCTGATTGGGAAGGATCTTCACCATGAAAAAGTTCACTCTGGCCCTGGCGGCCGTCTGCCTGGCGGCTCTGGCCCTGGCGGGCTGTTCCCTGACAGAGCGGCAGCAGGACGCCGCCGCCCAGAAGGCCGCCGCCACAGATCCCCTCACCGGCCTGTCCGACCGCTGGCCCGGCCAGCGCTCTGCCGCAGTGTTCCTGTACAACGGGACCGACGCCGCACGCCAGTGGGGCATTGGCGAGGCGTCGGTGGTGCTGGAAGCCCTCACCGAAGGGGACAGTGCCACCAGCCTCTGCCTGGTCTATCCCGCCCTGGAGGCCGTGCCCAAGGTCGGCCCGGTGTCCCAGGCCCGTGACCTCTATTTGCAGCTGCTGACCTGCCAGCAGGCCATCCCCATCCAGCGGGGGGCCAGCATCTACGCGGCCAACCTTCTGGACCTGTACGAGATCGCCCCTCTGGACGCTTTGTCTCTGGGGGTGAATGGCTTTTCCTACGAAGGGGAATGGGGCCAGCCCGACCAGACCAGCTGGACCACCAGCGGCGCGGACCTGCTGCCTCTGGCTGAGGAGGCGGGCGTCTCACTGGAGATCCAGCCCATCCAGCCCGACACAGACCAGGAGGACGCCGAACCCACCACCCAGCTGCCGCCCCTGCTCCCCTTCGGTGAACCCGCCGGGGGCAAGGAGGGCGCCTCCTCGGTGGAGGTCATCTTCTCGGCGTCCGCTTCCACCCGTTTCACCTATGACAGCGGCACCGGCAAATACCTTATGGCCCGGGCCGACGGCTCCCCCCAGACCGATGCCAACACCGACACCCAGGCCGGGTTCGACAACCTGCTCATCCTTTACAGCGCCCCTTCCCGCCGGGACGACGGCTACACCTGGGGCTATGACCTGACCATGGGAGCGGGGGTCTATCTGAACGGCGGTTCGGTCTGGAGCATCCTCTGGATGCCGGGGGTAGACTCCACCCTCGCCATCTACAACTCGGACGGCACCGCCCTGGACATCCGCCCCGGCACCAGCTACATCGCCCTGATGGGCAGCGTGGCCGGCCAGGAGCTGATCCTCCGGGACAGCGCCGGCTCCGAGATGACCGCGACCTGACCCAAACCAAAACCGCCGCCCGCGGGCCTGTGGTGCCCGGGGCGGCGGTTTTTATTTATCGGTATGCCTCGTTTTCCTCGTTCTCTGCCTGGCCCCGCAGGGTATCGGCGTAGCCGTAGGGCACGATATCGATGGCCTCCACCATCCGGTCCCGCATCCACAGCTGTACGTCGGTCTGGACGGTGTAGCCGCAGCCGGGGTCGGCCATCCACTGCTCGGGGCGGCGGCTGGGCAGGGCGTGCTGGGCCAGCATGCTGACGATCACGCCGCCATGGGTGACGCAGGCCGCCTCGGTGACGTCCATCCGGATCATATACTCAAACAGCTTGAGCAGCGACTCGCCGCAGCGGCGGTGGAAATCGGCGGTGGGCTCGGCCCCCTCGGGGGTGAAGCCCGACCCCGGGGTGATCCACTTGGAAAAGTCGGGGTCCTTCACCAGCTCTTTCACCGGCCGGCCCTCAAAGACCCCAAAGTGGGCCTCCCGCAGGTCGTGGACGGTGAACTGGTGGGCCGCATGGGGGAACAGGATGCCCGCCGTCTCCACCGCACGCAGCAGCGGGGAGGAAAAGACGGTGTCCACCTCCGGATACTGGAACCGCGCCTGGAGCTCGGCCAGCTGGGCCCGCCCTTCCTCGCACAGGGGCAGGTCGGTGCCGCCGCCAATGTAGCGGCCGTCCAGGTTGCCGGCGGTCAGGCCGTGGCGGATCAGATGCAGCTTAAAGGTCTTCATGCACAATGCACCTCTCTTTTACAAAAAGCCCCCTGCGCGCAAAAATTTTGCGCCCGCTGCCAGGGCGCACACACAAGATAGGCCGGGGTTTTTGCCCAGTGTATCATATATCTGGTGGCAGGGCAAGCCTTTTGACAAAAGCGACGAAAAAAGAGGCAAAATCTCGTCGATTTTTTCCTTTACAAGTCGTTTTCCCTTGTGTATAATCAACGTGTTGTTGATATTACAAGGGAAGGGCTCCCCGGCCGTGCAGCGCCAGACAGGGGCCCGGGAGGATCATGCATGGAATTCAACCGTATCATCAAGCTGCTGCGTACTGAGCGGGGCATCACCCAGAAACAGGCCGCCGAGGACCTGCACATCTCGCAGGCGCTGCTCTCCCACTACGAAAAAGGCATCCGGGAGTGCGGGCTGGACTTTGTGGTCCGGATCGCCGACTACTACGGGGTGTCCTGTGATTATCTGCTTGGACGCAGCGCCGACCGCACCGGCGCGGTGCTGACTGCCGACGATATCCCCAACCCGGACAAGATGAAGGACAATGTCTACCACGGCAGCGTCCTGCCTACCATGAACAAAAAGCTGATCTCCAACAGCCTCAACGTCCTGTACGCCAAGGTAGGCCAGTGCCACAACAAAGCCCTGGTCACCGAGATCAGCACCTACCTGATGATGTCGGTGTACAAGATGTTCCGGCTGCTGTACACCAGCGGGCCCCACAACGCGGCCAGTATGTTCAGCATCCGGGAAGGGCAGTGGCAGGGCTATGCCGACGCCGTGATGCGGATGGCGGAGACCAATGTCAACATCCTGCTGTCGGGGGACAGCGTGCGGGGCAGCGAGGGCCTGACCGACCCGGCCCCCCTGGCCATGACCACCGAGAGCCTGACGCGGGAGTTCCCCCTCTATACATCCAGCCTGCTGAACCTGGTCAAGACCAGCGAGACCCACATCCGCGGCCTGACGCCCTCGGAAGAAACCAAAAAGTGAGCGAAACGCCCGCGCAGCCTTTTGGCCGCACGGGCGTCTTTTATGCCTGGATATGGTTTTGGATGAAGCCGCCGATGTCGGCAAACACTTCCTGCCGGTTCAGCTCCACCAGCAGCTCGTGCCGGGCCCCCGGGTAAAGCTTGACTTCCACCCGGCGCATCCCGGCGTCCCGCAGGCTCTGGGCCGCCTTCTGCACGCCGCGGCCCCGGTCCCCCACCGGATCGTCGTCCCCCGACAGGAACAGCACCGGCAGGTCTTTGGGCGCCCGGGCCAGCAGCTCCTTGTCGCACAGGCGCTCCAGGGCGGTGAACAGGCTGTCGTAGCCATTGAGGGTGAAACGGAAGCTGCACCGCTCCTCGGACAGGTAGCGGTCCACCTCTTTTTCGTCCCGGTTCAGCCAGTCTTTGGAGGTGCGGGCCGGACGGAAGCTGCGGTTATAGCCCCCAAAGGCCATGCTGTCCACCAGCTTGCTGCGGTAGCGCCACCCATGGAAGGCCGCCAGCAGATGGCACAGCGCCCGGCCGGCCCGGGCCGCCGCCCGGGGCTGCCAGCCGGTGCCCATCAAAATGGCGCCCTGCAATTCGCCGCCGTATTCGCACAGGTACTGCCGGGCATAGAAAGAGCCCATGCTGTGCCCCAGCAAAAACCACGGCAGGCCCTCCAGTTCGGGCAGGGCCTTGGCCCACCGCGTCACACGGTGGATGTCGTCCAGCAGCAGGCGGTTGCCGTCCGGCCTGCCAAAGTAACCGTATTCCTCCCGGGATACCACCGAGCCGCCATGCCCCAGGTGGTCGTGGCCCACGGCGGCGACCCCCCGGTCCGCCAGCCAGCAGGCCAGTTGTTCATACCGGCCGATATACTCCACCATCCCGTGGGTCATCTGCAGCACCGCCCGGGGCCGGCCTTCGGGCAGGCACAGCAGTACATTCAGGGTGGCCCCCGGCCGGCTGGAAGGGATCTTCACATAGCGAAGGCTGCTCATACCTGAGGCTTCTCCTCCTCTCCCTGGGGATGCAGCGCAGCGATCCGCGCCCAGCAGGACGGGCAGATGCACCGCCCCTCAAACGGAATGGCATCCTGCGCCACGGCCCCGCAGAAGGCACAGGCATTGCGGGGCAGATACTTCCTCATCACGATGGCACCGTCCTCCGCAAAGATCTCCACCTTGCTGTCAGCGGTCAGGTCCATGGCGGTGCGCAGCTCTTTTGGCAGGACGACCCGTCCCAGATTGTCGATCCCGCGGATGATCCCGGTGCTCTTAGACTTTTTCATTTTGCTCTCCTTTTCGCGCGCAAATTCGCGGCGTGTTCCGGCACAAGGTCCCTGCCCCAGGGCAGGGCGGACGGACCTCGTTACCTGTTTTTTCCAGTATACAGGAAGGAACAGCGTTCGTCAAGAACTCCGCGCCCGTTCGACACAAAATACTCCAAGAGGCTTTTGTTTGCGCCCTGCCGGGCCGAAAAAATGCGAAGCGCGGTGGTTTTGAGCGCGTCTCCTGTCCGGCCGTGGCGCATTGTAGCAAAAAGGCCCGCGCCCCGCCCAAAAAGGCGGCGGCACGGGCCGAACAAGCTCGTATCCTGCCAGTTTTACAGCTGCAGCAGGCCCACCTTGCGGTAGACCTTCTGGATGGTCCGGTCTGCCAGACGGCTGGCGGCGGCGGCGCCCTCTTTCAGCACGCCGTCCACATAGTCCTTGTCCGCCAGGATGCGGCTGTACTCGCCCTGGATGGGGGCCAGACCGTCGGCCACCACCGTGCCGACCGCCTCCTTGAAGGTGCCGTAGCCCTGGCCCTCGAACTCTTTCTGGATCTCCTCCATGCTCTTGCCGGTGAAGATGTGGTAAATGGCCATCAGGTTGGACACGCCGGGCTTGGTCTCGGGGTCATAGCGGACCACCCCTTCCGAGTCGGTGACCGCCCGCTTGAACTTGCGGGCAATGGCGTCCCGGTCGTCGGTCAGCAGGATGAAAGCGTTGGCGTTGGTGTCGCTCTTGCTCATCTTGCGGGTGGGGTCGGCCAGGGACATGATCTTGGCCCCCTCTTTGGTCACATAGCCCTCGGGGAGGGTGAAGGTGGGGCTGTAATTGCTGTTGAACCGCTGGGCCACATTCCGGGCCAGCTCCAGGTGCTGGGTCTGGTCCTGGCCCACCGGCACCAGATCGGCGTTGTAGATCAGGATATCCGCCGCCATCAGGGCCGGGTAGGTGAACAGGCCGCCGTTGACGTTGTCGGGGTGCTTGGCGCTCTTGTCCTTGAACTGGGTCATCCGGCTCAGCTCACCGAACTGGGCGTTGCAGCACAAAATCCAGTTCAGCTGGGTGTGGGCCGGCACATGGCTCTGTACAAAGAGGATGCTGCGGGCGGGGTCGATGCCGGCGGCCAGCAGCATGGCTGCGGCCTCCCGGGTGTGGCGGCGCAGGGCCGCAGGCTCCTGCCGGACGGTCAGGGCGTGAAGGTCGGCCACCATATACAGGCAGTCGAACTGGTCCTGCAGCTTGGCCCAGTTGCGCACCGCCCCGATGTAATTGCCCAGAGTAAAGGTGCCGGTGGGCTGGATGCCGGACAAGATCACCCGTTTGCGCTCATTCTGCTCGCTCATAACAAAAAGCCTCCTAAAATTCCTTCCTTTGCTGTGCGCACGCTGGCGCGCCCATAAAAAAACGCCCCGGACAAAGCCGGGCCCTGCCGGTCTTGTCAAGGACGAATCAACATCGAATGATCCGCGGTGCCACCTTGGTTTGGCGCCCGCACAGGAGCGCCACGCTCTGTCGGGGCGCCAGCACGCCCCCGGCGCTGACGTGCGCCCTGCCGTCGCGGGATACGCAGGCTCGCGCCCTTCCCCCGCGCCCTCGGCGGCCCATAGCGGCGCACGCCTGCCCGCCTGCTTCCCAGCTGCCGCAGGCTCTCTGAGGGGGACGTCCTTCGCCGCGTCTTCCGCTTCAACGGTTTGTCGAGTAGACTATAACACGTTTGGGCCGGGCTGTCAAGGCTGAGGGTGACAGCAAGTATATCACTATAAAATTTTCCCTAAATTTTGTTAATTTTGTGTATTGTGCACACCATCGTTTCCCGCTACAATAAAGGTATATTCCATCCACCAACCGGGGGGTATAGGGTGTGCCCCCTGCCGGCCACAGACAGGAGGGGTCGAACAATGATCAATATGGTAAAGCTGCCCACCAAAAACAAGCGGATGTTCCTCCGTGTCGCCCGAGGGCACTTCGCCACCAGCCACAGCCACATCAATTATTACATCGATGTGACCATGCAGAAATCCCGCCTGTCCGAGGCGGCCGAGGCTGCCAAAGAGCTGGTACATATGTATAAGAGCACCACCATTGTGGATACCATCCTCTGTCTGGACGGCACACAGGTGATCGGCACCTGCCTGGCCAACGAGCTGACCCGGGACGGTTTCCGCAACATGAACGCCCACCAGACCATCTATGTCATCACGCCCGAGTTCACCACCGGCAGTCAGATCATCTTGCGGGACAACATCACGCCGATGGTGCGGGGCAAGCACGTGCTGATCCTGGCAGCTTCCATCACTACGGGCTATACCGTCAAGGCCGCCGTTGAGGCGGTACAGTATTACGGTGGGCAGGTAGCGGGCCTGTCGGCCATCTTTGCCACCACCCACGAGTTCATGGGCTTCCGGGTCAACTCCATCTTCGACCCCAACAACCTGCCCGACTACACCAGCTACGAATCCCGGGACTGCCCCATGTGCAAGGCAGGCCAGCCCATCGACGCACTGGTCAACAGCTTCGGTTATTCCTCTTTGTAATATTTACAAGCATTTTTCCACAGGCTGCGGTTTGCTGTTTTCCCCTCTCTACAGGCCGCAGCCTTTTCATGTCAAAACGGCCCCGCCGGACACGCCCGGCAGGGCCGCTTGTTTGTTTTTCAGCCGCTTGTGCCCGGTATCTTTCTTTGCCTTCTATTTGCCATTGCAGTCTCCCTTTTCCCAACTGCGTCAGGCTTCAGCCGCCACGTACAGCACCAGCTTCATGCCGTCCCGGCTGGTGAACCGCACCACAGCCGCCTTATAAGCGCCGTCGCCGTTCCCTTCCATCCGGATGCAGGAGGCCAGCGTCTCCTCATAGCGGGTCAGCGCGCCCAGCGGAGTGGAGGGCCGGTAAGAATCCCCATAGACGGCACAGGCTGCCAGACGCCCCACACCGGCCTGCCCGGCGATCTCCTGCCGTATGGTGGACATGGATGCATCGATCTGCGCATAGTCCTGCCCGGACAGGGTCTGGGCCATATCCCGGGCCGCCCGGGTCAGGCTGTCGTCCGCTTCCACCGTGGCGTCGATCCCGGATTCCTGCAAAAACGCTTCCACTTTGTCATCGTTCAAAGAGACTGCGCCGGAGCCGCCGCAGCCGGCCAGCAATCCCACTGCCAGCAGAGCAGCCAGGGCAAGAGCAAGCCATCGTTTCATCTTCATGTCACAACACCTCGTTTTCTCATATAGACTCTGCTGCGGCACAGGGTCGCCCCCGCGCCTGTTCTGTGACCAGTATACCATACCTCCCGCGCCCCCGCAATCCAAAAGCAGCGGTATGCAGTGCAATCCCGCCCCTGTGTGCCGGACACAATAAAGCCCCCGGCGCACCGGGGGCTTCTTGTTCTGGTTCCAAAACGGGTATTTACAGCGCAGATGCTTTTACTTCGATTGCAATCACCCAATACGAAGTATCACTGGACGTTGTGGCTTTCTTAGCCGCCGCATTGTAGGAAAAGCGGACCGCATTTCCAGAGATATCCTGCACCGTACCCAGTGCGCCATCGATCATGAGGATCTGGGCAGCTGCAAAAGCTTCCGGCGTGTTGATCGCGCCCAGCTTTTGGATCTGCTCTCTGTTGGAAGCAAGGTAGCCCAGCAGGCCAACGCCTGTATTTGTTTTCAGGTCATTTTCTTCAACAACATAAGTAATGCCCACAGAGGTGCCGATGCTCATGATCGCGCCGCTGTTCTTAATGTCATTGACCAGCTCACCCAGGACGTTTGTGACCGTCCATCCCATATTTTCGGCCACGATCCTGCTTGCAGAGCCGGTAGCCCCGGACGAAGCAACATTCTTGGCCGCAGCTGTCACGGCAGTAGACAGTTTATTCTCGCGCACAATGACTGCATCACTGCCTGCATCCTCCAGCAAACCGGTCATTTTACTTACGTTCAGCGATCCGCTCACACCACCACCGCCGCCGCAGGCTGTGAGCATACTGACTGCCATCACGGCAGACAGCGCCAGGGCGATCCATTTCTTCCATTTCATAAGGTACTCACTCATCCTTTCTCTTTTCAGATGCAAACATTGCGCCGTCTCGCGGTATGGGGCCAAGACCACACCTCTTGCCCCTTGATGGAATAACCATACCATATCGCCCATTTATTGTCAACAACGATACTTTACCATAGACAAAATTTACAAATTGGCTATAAAATCCCCCGACGGGAAGCCCGCCGGGGGAGAAACGTCACGGATTTTTCGCTCCAACGATGACAAACCAGTAGCGGATCTGCGTGCTGGGTTCAATCAGCTCGATGCCGCTCACATAAAAGCGGTAGTTGGCGCCATACCCTGCGATCAGGTCCCGAACCGCATTCGCCGCGGCATGTTCCAGGGAGACGTCATACTGCTGGGAACTGCTGTATACCTGCCAGCAGGCAAACCCCGGCATCAGGGGCCCCAGCTCGGCGGCCAAAATCTCTGTATCCACCAGATAGATGTCATTCTGTCTCATGGTTGTTTTAAAGATGCTCATCACGGTGTTCAGCTCCATCGAGCTTTTCACCTCGACGTCCAGTCCCTGGCTTTGCAGGATCGCATTGACATCGCTGATGTCCACATCCTTACCTTTGCCGCCGCCGCAAGCAGTCAGCATCGTCAAGGCCAGCACAGCCGCCAGCATCAGGGCCAGCAGTTTCTTCATCTTCACAGATGACACCTCGTCTTTCTGTTCCGCAAGTAAAGATTTATATAAAAGTCCCCAAAGTTAAAAGTTGTCTCAGTCCGCAAGCGCCACGATCAGCACGCAGGGCACGCCGTCCGCGGTGGTCACATTGAGCGCACATACATTGCTGTCCCCGAGCGAGTAATTATAAATTAGAGTAGCCGTCATTGTTTCCACAGTCATGGAATTCTCAGCAAGGTAATCCTTTGGAGGGAATACGTAGGCACCCGCTACTCCCGGAGGCAGCATATTATTCAGCATAGCTGTAATTTCATTATCCAAATCGTTGCTGTAGCTGCGCTTTTCCAGCGTATCGGCCACACTGTTTGCTATACGGTTCAGCTCGCCGGATTTGCCCACATCAACATCCATACCGGCACCTGCCAAAATGCTTTCCACTTCACCGGTGTTGACAATATTGCTTCTTCCACCGCCGCAAGCGGTCAGCATGGTCAACGCCAGCATCAAAGACAGGACCAGAGCCAACAGTTTTTTCAGTTTCATAAATCTATTACACCTCATTTCCAGTTTTTGTTTGGATGGTCAGGGCGGGGAACTCGCCCGCCGGTTGGAAGTATTGTAGCACACTTTTCACAATTCTTCCACAAAATTGTAACACTTCGCCGGTTCATTGTCATAAAATGCAGGCGTAGGCTGCGGCAGGGCAAAAAATTCCCCCGGCGGTGGTGAGCCGCCGGGGGCATATATGCAAGGGTCCGTGGATAAGCAGATTTGGTGCTGCACAGGACAAAAGCTTTTTTGCCCGCAGCCAAAAGATAGGAAAGCCGCCAGGCAGCTTTACCTGAATTGTGTGAAAAGCATATCACAATTTTCACAACTTGTCAACATTCTTATCACACTTTTTCTTTCAAAAATTTTCCTGCCCCCGGCACAGAAAAGCCCCGCCGCTGCGGCGGGGCGGAAGGTTCAGTGCGGGCGGGACTTGTCCCGGCTGGCCTTGATGTAGGGGTCGTTCCAGTAACTCCAGAGCAGCTGGGCGCACATAAAACACCAGATCACCGGCTCACAGAGGATGACGGCATTGTAGCCGAAGCGCGGGATGAAGAACAGCATGAACAGGATCTTGCCCACCAGCTCGATGCCGCTGGAAATCAGAGGCAGGACCTTCTGGCCCAGGCTCTGCAAAGCATAGCGGGTGGCCAGCAGCACCCCCAGTACCGAATAGAAGGGGGCGTTCCACACCAGATACCGGGCGCCGTTTTCCAGCACCACCGGTGCGCTGGAGCCGGATACCAGCCGCACCAGCACCCCGGAGAACAGGCTCATCAGTACGGTCATCACGATGGCGGTGCCAAAGGCGAACATCCAGATCTGCTTCATCCCCTTGCGGATGCGGTCGGGCTTGTCGGCGCCGCGGTTCTGGGACACAAAGGTGGAGCCTGCCGTGGCCATGGCGATCACCGGCATATCGGTGAAGGTAAACAGCTTCCGGGCGGCGGTATGCCCCGCAATGACCAGGGTGCCCAGACCGTTGATGCCGTATTGCAGGATCACCGACCCTGCCGACACGATGCTGCTCATCAGGCCCATGGACAGGCCCTGGGTGATCAGTTCGCGGTAGAGGCCCTTCTCCAGCCGGAAATGCCTGCGGCTGGGCACCAGGTGCTTTGCATACCGGAGGATATACACGATGCACAGCGCCACCGACAGCGCCTGGGACAGCACGGTAGCCACCGCGGCGCCCCGCACCCCCATCTCCAGGCCGGCCACAAACCAGTAGTCCAGCCCCACATTGAGGCAGGAGGAGAAGATCAAAAACACCAGCGGCATGACGCTGTTGCCCACCGCCCGCAGCAGCGCCGCGCACAGGTTGTAGGCAAACATCACCACCACAAACCGGGCGATCTCGATGATGTAGCTGTACGCCTCGTCCAGGATCTCGGGCGGGGTGTCCAGCGCCTGCAGCAGAGGCCGCAGAAACAGCAGCCCGAAGATGGTGATGAGCGCCGACGCCACCAGCCCAATGACCATCGACCCCGCCACCGTCTTTTTGACCTTGTCGGGGTCCTGGGCGCCGTAGGCCCGGGCGGTGACAATGGCCAGGCCGTTGCCAATGCCCAGGCCAAAGCCCACCAGCAGCTCATAGATGGACGCGCAGGCTCCCACTGCCGCCAGGGATGTATCCCCCAGCACATTGCCCACGATCATGGCGTCCGCCGCGTTGTACAGCTGCTGGAACAGGTTGGATATAAAAATAGGGATCGCGAACAGCAACAGGTTGCGGAAGATGGGCCCATGCAGCAGGTCCACCTGGCGGCCCCTGCCCCGGCCCATGGTCTGTGTCATCTCCATGTGACCTCCGTGTTTTCGTTTGTGGCGGCGGCTGTGCCGCGCAAAAGCACGGCCCCCGTTCTTTCGACGGAAGCCGTGCAAGCCGATGATCGGTTCAATTTCAGAGCTGCTGGGTCTCAAAGCCGGCCCCGGTCAGCACCTGGACGCTGGCAAAGCCGGCGGCCTTGATCTGGCGGGCCGCCTCCTCGTAACCAAAGGTCAGGCAATCGACCGAGTGGGCGTCGGCGGTGATGATGACCTTGCCGTCCATCCGGCGCCACTCCCGCAGCAGCCAGTCGCTGGGGTAAAAGTCATCCCGGTAGCCGCGGAACACCGCGCCGGTGTTCACCTCCAGCAGGCAGCCGGCATCCCGGGCAGCCTCCAGGGCCCCCATGGCCGCCGCGTGGTAGCGGGGGGAGGACTCATCGAAGAAAGCGCCGTCCCGGTTCAGCTTTTTGATCAGGTCCAGATGGCCCAGAATATCGGGCCGGAGGGCCGCCACCTGGGCCACCGAGGCGTAGTAGGCCTCCACAGCCGCCAGGGCATCCCCTCCAAAGTCGGTGTCGATGCAGGTCTGCAGATCCTGCTTGCGGAAATCGATCTCGTAGTACTTGCCGCTGACAGACCCATGGAGATAGTGGACGCTGCCGATCCAATAGTCGTAGCCGACGCGCTTGTCCTCCGAGAACTGATCCCACTCGATGCCGCAGAGGATGTCCACCTTGCCCTTATACTCGGCCTTCAGCTTTGCGATGGTGGCCTTGTACTGGGCGGTGCGCCGGGGGCTCATACAATATTCCCGGTCGCAGGGGGTATAGCTGTGCCCCGTGAAGCCCAGCGTCGTCAGCCCCTGGGCGCAGGCGGCAGAAGCCATCTCCTGTAAGGTATTTTTGCCGTCGCACAGCGTCGAGTGGCAGTGGACGCTGGATCTCATGAAGTCTGCCATAGCCTTGCTCACTGCATCCTTTCTTGTTTGACCTTGTGGTCAATGATATGTCGTTTTTCCAGCTCACGGGTGATGTCCTCCACCGTGATGCCGGCCTGTACCATCAGCACCAGCAGATGATAGGCCAAGTCGCCGATCTCATAGACCGTCTCGGCTTTGTCCTCCTTTTCGCCGGCAATGATGACCTCGGTGCACTCCTCGCCCACCTTTTTGAGGATTTTTTCTTTCCCTTTTTCAAACAGGTAAGACGTGTAGCTGCCCGGCTGGGGCCGGTCCCGGCGGCCCCGGATCAGGTCGTAGAGGCCCTGCCAGCTGAACTGCTTGCACGCTTCGCTGACATACACCGGCTGGAAAAAGCAGCTCTCAGCGCCGGTATGGCAGGCAGGGCCGCTCTTGATCACTTCCACCACCAGGGCGTCCCCGTCGCAGTCGGCCGTGATGGACACCACCTGCTGGACGTTGCCGCTGGTCTCCCCCTTGCGCCAGATCGCCTGGCGGCTGCGGCTCCAGAACACCGTCCGCCCCTCGGCAATGGTCAGGGCCAGGGCCTCGGCGTTCATATAAGCCAGGGTGAGCACTTCTTTGGTGTAATGATCCTGCACGATGGCGGGGATCAGGCCTTTGTCATCAAATTTCAGTTCCATAGCTTCTCCTGTCCGCAAAGGGAACATACTAACAGTTTATCCTATTCCGGTCCGATATGCAAGAGGTCACAGGCGCATTTCCACCCCATTTTTTGCAAGATAGGCCTTCAGCTGGGGGATGGAGAGGAGTTTCTGGTGGAAGATGCCCGCCGCCAGCCCGGCGTCTATCCCCTTGTGGCGGAACAGCTCCAGGAAATCCTCCTGTTTGCCGGCGCCGCCCGAGGCGATGATGGGCACGCTGACCCGGGCGGCCACCGCGTCCAGCAGTTCCAGGTCAAAGCCGCCCCGCACCCCGTCGGTGTCGATGCTGTTGAGGCACACTTCCCCCGCGCCGGCGGCTACGCACCGGGCGATCCAGTCCAGAGCGTCCCGGCCGGTGTCCTCCCGGCCCCCTTTGGCAAACACATGGAACCGCCCGTCCACCCGCTTGACGTCGGCCGAGAGCACCACGCACTGGCTGCCATAACGCCGGGCCGCCGCCGGGATCAGCCCGGGGTCCCGCAGGGCCCCCGAGTTGACCGACACCTTGTCCGCCCCGCACTTGAGCACCCGGTCAAAGTCCTCCAGGGTGTTGATGCCGCCCCCCACCGTCAGGGGGATGAAGATCTCCTCCGCCACCCTGGTGAGGATATCGATAAAGAGGGCCCGGCCCTCAAAGCTGGCGGTGATGTCGTAGAACACCAGCTCGTCGGCGCCGTCGGCGTTGTACATCCGGGCCATCTCCACCGGGTCGGCCACGTCCCGCACCCCCTGGAAGTTGACCCCCTTGACCACCCTGCCGCTGCGCACGTCCAGGCAGGGGATGATCCGTTTGGCGATCATAGCGCGTCTCCTTTCCCCCGGCCAAGCCGCTCCAGGCATTCGGCCAGGTCCAATGCGCCGGTGTAGAGGCTCTTGCCCAGGATGGCTGCGGCTGCCCCCAGCCGCTCCAGCTGTTCCAGTTCCTCCATCCGGGTGATCCCTCCGCTGGCCGTCACGGCGACCCCCGGCAGGGCCCCGCACAGCTGGCGGTACAAGTCCAGGTTGGTGCCCTGCATCGCTCCGTCCCGGGAAATGTCGGTGACGATGAGGGCGGTGCAGCCCGCGTCGGCCAGCTGGCGGCAGAACGCCAGCCCCTCCACGCCGCTGTCCTCGCGCCAGCCGTGGATGGCCGCCATCCCCTGCCGCAGGTCCACCCCCACCGCCAGGCGGCTGCCGTAGGTTCGCAGCATCCGGGCGGCAAAGGCAAAATCCGTCACCGCCGCACTGCCCAGGATGCACCGGCCCACTCCCAGCTCGAGATACCGCTCGATCTGGGCCTGGGTGCGGATGCCGCCCCCCACCTCCACATACAGGCCCCCCTGCTCCACAATGGCGCGGATGGCCTGGACGTTGGCGGGGACGCCGTCCCGGGCGCCGTCCAGATCCACCAGATGGAGGCAGCGGGCCCCCGCCCGGCGGAACGCATCGGCCTGAGCGCAGGGGTCTGCGCCATACACCGTCATCTTGTCGTAGTCCCCCCGGGTCAGCCGGACCACCCGGCCCTCCCGCAGGTCAATGGCTGGAAACAGCTCCATACCTTCGCCCCCTTACAATTCCGCAAAGGCCTGCAGGATGCGCAGGCCGGTGTCGCCGCTCTTTTCGGGGTGGAACTGGGCGCCGTACACCCAGCCCTCCCGCACCACGCCCGTCACCGGGATGGAATATTCGCTGACCGCCAGGGTGCTGGCGGCGCAGTCTTTGCCGTAGTAGCTGTGGACATAGTAGACGTACTCCCCCTGCCGCAGATAGCGGAACAGCGGGTCCTGGGGGCGCAGCAGCTCCAGGGCGTTCCAGCCGATCTGGGGCACCTTGAGGGCGGGGTCGGCCAGGTCGGGGGCCAGGGGGCACACCCGTCCCGGCACCAGTCCCAGCCCGGCATGGCGGCCATACTCATAGCTCTCCTCAAACAACAGCTGCATCCCCAGGCAGATGCCCAGCAGGGGCTTGCGGGCGGCTTCGGCCTGCACCACCGGCACAAGGCCGCGCCGTTCGAGCTGCTCCATGGCATCCCCAAAGGCCCCCACCCCGGGCAGGATCACCCGGTCGGCGGCCCGGATCACCTCCGGGTCGGCGGTGACGGCGGCCTCCAGCCCGAGATGCCGCAGGCTGGAGCGCAGGCTGAACAGGTTTCCCACCCCGTAATCGATCACAGCGATCATACCAGCAGTCCTTTCGTCGAGGGGATCTCGTCCCGGTGTGCGCGGTCCACCTGCACGGCGGCGGCCAGCGCCCGGGCCGCCCCCTTATAGCAGGCTTCCAGGATGTGGTGGCTGTTCTCCCCTGCCAGCTGCACCAGGTGCACCGTGCAGGGCACGCTGCGGGCAAAGCCCATCCAGAACTCCTTGGCGCACTCCACGTCAAAGTCCCCCACCTTCTCGGTGGGGCAGCGCACCGCCCAGTTGAGGGTGCACCGGCCCGACAGGTCCACTGCGCACAGCACCAGCGCCTCATCCATGGGCAGGCAGAAGCTGCCGTACCGCTGGATCCCCCGCATCTCCCCCAGCCCTTTGCGGAAGGCCTGTCCCAGGGCGATGCCCACATCCTCGGCGGTGTGGTGATAGTCCACCTCCACATCCCCGTGGCAGGTCAGCACCAGGTCAAAGCGGCCATGCCGGGCAAACAGCTCCAGCATATGGTTCAAAAAGCCGCAGCCGGTATCCACCTGGTAGATGCCCGCGCCGTCCAGGTCCAGCGTCAGCTCGATCTGGGTCTCGGCGGTGTTGCGCTCCAAACGCACTTCCCGCATGGTCAGCACTCTCCTTTCAAAGCCGTGTCCACGGCGTCCAGCACTTTTTCCATCTGTTCCAGGGTGCCCACGGTGATCCGCAGCCAGTCCCCGATGCGGGACGGCGTATCGAAGCGGCGGACCAGCACCCCCTGCTGCCACAGCCGCCGGAACAGTTCCGGCCCCGGCATGGCGTCGGTGCGGGCAAACAGGAAATTCGCCTTGCTGTCGGTCAGCTCAAAGCCGCGCCGGGCCAGCTGCTCGGCGGTCCACTGCCGGCACTGGATGATCTGCCTGCGCGTCTCCTCAAAAAACCTGTGCTGCCGCAGCGAGGCCACCCCCGCCGCCTGGGCCAACCGGCTGACGTTGTAGGGGTTGAGGCTGGTGCGCACCCGGTCCAGGTCCTCGATCAGTTCGGGGCTGCCCAGCGCCAGCCCCAGACGGGCCCCCGCCAGCTGCCGCGACTTGGAAAAGGTGCGGATCACCAGCAGGTTTTTGTATCGTTCCAGCAAGGGCAGGCAGCTGTCCGCCCCAAAATCCACATAGGCCTCGTCCACCAGCACCACGTTGTCCGGGTTGGAGGCCGCCACCCGGGCCAGGGCTTTGGGGGGCAGGGCGATGCCGGTGGGGGCGTTGGGGTTGGCGATGACCACCGTCTGCCCCAGCCCGCAGTAATCGCCGGGATCCAGCGTCAGGTCCGGCCGCAGGGGGATGATATGGGCCGGCACGCCCAGCAGGCTGCACAGGCAGCTGTAAAAGCCGTAGGTGACATCCGCAAAGGCCAGGGGCCGTCCGCTGTCACAGAAGGCCCGCAGGGCAAAATAGAGCACCTCGTCGCTGCCGTTGCCCGCCAGGACCTGTTCGGGCTGCAGGCCGTAGGCCTCCGCAGCCGCCTGACGCAGCTGGCGGCAGCAGGGGTCGGGATAGAGGTGCAGCCGCATCTCCTCCTCCCTTATGGCATCCATCACCGCCGTAGGGGGCGGGAAGGGACTTTCGTTGGTGTTCAGCTTCACCACTCCCTGCGTATTCTGGGGCTGGCTGCCCGGCTGATAGGGGGTGACAGCCTCCATGGCAGGGCTGAGGAAACGGCTCACTGCGCCCCGCCCCCTTCCTCTGCAAAGCGGATGGTGACGCTGCGGGCGTGGGCTGCCAGCCCCTCCTGCATGGCAAAACCGGCCACCTGGTCTTTGGCAGCTGCCAGGGCGTCCGGGGTGTAATAGATGAAGCTGGAGCGCTTGACAAAGTCCTCCACCCCCAGCGGGCTGGAAAAGCGGGCCGTGCCCCCGGTGGGCAGGGTGTGGTTGGGTCCCGCAAAGTAGTCGCCCAGGGCCTCGGGCACATGGCGTCCCAAAAAGATGCTGCCCGCGTTCCGGATGCGGCCCAGCAGGGCAAAGGGGTCGGCCACGCACAGTTCCAGGTGTTCGGGGGCGATGGTGTTGCACACCTCCACCCCCTGGTCCAGGTTATCGCAGAGGATGATCTTGCCGTTGGCCTCGATGCTGGCCCGGGCGATGGCGGCCCGGGGCAAAACGGCCAGCTGTTCCTCCACCTGCATCTGGACGGCACGGGCAAGGGCCTCGCTGTCGGTCACCAGCACAGGGCTTGCCAGCCGGTCGTGTTCGGCCTGGCTGAGCAGGTCCGCCGCCACCCAGGCGGGATCACACCCGCCGTCGGCCAGCACCAGGATCTCGCTGGGGCCGGCCACCATGTCGATCCCCACCTGGCCGAATACGCGGCGCTTGGCCGCCGCCACATACACATTGCCGGGGCCCACGATCTTGTCCACCGCCGGGATGGTCCGGGTGCCATAGGCCAGGGCCGCAATGGCCTGGGCCCCGCCCGCCTTATAGATATGGGTGACCCCCGCCACCGAGGCCGCCGCCAAAATGGCGGGCGCTACCCGGCCGTCCGGGCCGGGCGGGGTGGTCATGAGGATCTCGGGCACACCCGCCACCCGGGCCGGGATGACATCCATCAGCACGGTGGAGGGATAGGCCGCCGTGCCGCCCGGCACATACACCCCCGCGCGGGCCACCGGGGTATATTTTTGGCCCAGCACCACCCCGTCCTCCCGGGTGATCACAAAGCCCTGGGGCAGCTGGCGGCGGTGGAACGCCTCGATGTTGGCGGCAGCCTGCCGCAGGATGTCCAGAAAAGCCGGGTCCACCTGCTCGAGGGCCTGTTCCATCTCGGCGGGCGTCACCTCCAGCGCATCCAGTTTTGCCCCGTCGAACCGGAGGGCGTAGTCCCGCAGGGCGTCGTCCCCCCGCGCCCGCACCTGGGCGATGATGGCATCCACCGCCGCCTCCACTTCGGGCTGGGCGGCGGGGTCCCGGTTGAGGATCTGGCCGGGGGCCAGGTCTTGCAGTCTGTACAGACGGATCATAACGTTTCCTCCTTTGGGCGGGACAAGGTCTCCCGCAGCCGGGCCAGCAGCCCGCGGACCGCTGCCCCCTTGAACTGATAACTGGACCGGTTGGCGATCACCCGGGCCGAGATGGGCAGGAAGGCTTCCTGGACCTCCAGCCCGTTTTCCCGCAGGGTGGCGCCGGTCTCCACAATATCCACAATGACATCGGACAGCCCCAGGATGGGGGCCAGCTCGATGGAGCCGTTCAGCCGGATGATCTGGATATCCCGCCCCAGCCTGGCGTAATGCTCCTGCGCGATGCGGGGGAACTTGGTGGCCACCCGCAGGGGGCGGCCGGGGTCCTCCTGGTAGCCGGCCGGAGCGGCCACGCACATACGGCAGCGGCCCAGGCCGGTATCCAGCAGCTCATAGACATCCGGGGCGGCCTCCTCCAGGCAATCTTTGCCCACGATGCCCAGATCCGCCGCGCCGTGCTCCACATAAATCGCCACGTCGCTGGGCTTGACCAGGAAGCACCGCACCCGTGCGGCGGGGTCCTCCACCACCAGCTTGCGGGTGGCGTTGTAGTCCTCGGGAGACAGGCACCCGCTGCGGGCCAGCAGCTGGTATACCTTATCCCCCAGACGGCCCTTGGGCAAGGCGATGTTCAGCCAGGGGGCCGTCTCCTCGCAGCCGCCGGCGGGGGGCGGCGCAGCGGGGTGGTCCAGCTCATCCAGATACACCGCAAAGCCCACCGCCTGGGCCTTTGGCGTGAACTTGCGCACCAGCGGGTCATACCGGCCGCCCCGCAGCACAGGGCGGGCCACGCCCCACAGATAGCCCTGGAAGATCAGGCCGTTGTAGTATTCCATCTCCCCCGACAAGGTCAGGTCCAGCCAGAGGGAGGGACCTGCGTCGGCCAGGCGCACCGCCAGGGCTTCCAGCTGGGCGGCGGCATCCTGCATGGCCTGGGTGCGGCAGGCCCGGCGCAGCCCGGGCAGTACCTGGCCGGCGGGGCCGTGCAGTTCCAGCAGCTCCTGCAGAGCCTGGATCTGCTGCGGCCCGCAGCCCGCAGCCTGGGCAGCGGCGCTCAGTCCATGGCTGTTTTTGGCTTGCAGGGCCGCCAGGATACTGCCCCGGGCCGCCGCAGGGATATCCAAAGCCTGCAGCATGGCTTGCAGCCAGCCCATGTGGCCCACCTCCAGCCGCCAGGGCCGGCCCATCACCTCGGCCAGAAGGGACATCGAGCGGGCCGCCAGGGCCACCGCCTGGCCGGTCTGCTCCGGGTCCACCTGGCCGATGAATTCCAGACCCATCTGGGCGATCTCCTTGAAGGTATGGCTGTCCGCAGAGGGGCGGTAGACGTTTTCACTGTAATAAAAGCGGCGGGTCTGGCCGGGGGCAGGCTGGGCGCTCTTGGCGATCGAGAGGGTCACATCCGGCTTGAGGGCCAGCAGCCGGCCGTCCAGGTCGGTAAAGGTAATCACCTGCCGGGAGGGCAGGAAGGCCTGGTTTTCCTGATAGAGGGCGTACTCCTCAAACTGGCCCATGTGGTACTTGCGGCATCCCGCCGCCTCGTACAGGGCCCGCAGTCCAAAGGAGACCTGCTCCTTGGGCTGCAGCAGGGAGAGGTCGAATTGCATAGGGCAGTCCCCTTTCGTGTGCAGTGTGATGAGATCCGATGCGTTTTTGCCCTCCCATTATACTTTATCATGCTAGCATTGTAAAGTATTTGAAGCAAACTTTTCACAGAAAAATGGATCCAACGCCCTGCCAAGCGCAGAAAGCGCGGCCAAAACAAAAACAATGCGGGGGCCGGCTTTGCAGCCAGCCCCCGCAGAGGGACCCTATCTTTCGTGACGCAAAAGTTCTTTTGTTTTGGTGCGATCAACAACAGAAGGAATATTGGTTCTATTCCTCTTTGCCGCCACATCGGATGGGTGTTTTACCCGAGCGTGCCGGTGGTCTCTGGCACCCGCGCGCCCCTTATATCATCTCCCGGTATGGTGCCCCGGGGGTGTTATAAGTAATGTTAGAATTACGCCTTTGCAAGCTTATGCATCGACCTTGGTTGTATCAATTTCAACAACGACCAGCACATACCAAGCCGAAGAGCTGCCATCGGTCACCTTCTGAATGCTGACATTGCCGTTATACTTGTAGTCATAACGAATGCTGTCATCAGTATCGTCAACAGAGAAGTCATGGAAAGCAGCATCGCAAATGCTTCCATTGAGCGTATCGGCAACTGCCTTCAAAACAACGCTCTGGCTCATGCTACCGGGAGCAACATAGGCACTCGCAATCACAGCATCAGTTTTAGTAGAGACAGTAGTAGTCTTATTCAGATACGAAATCGCCTGGTTACTAACATAGCCGTTAACATTGTTCTTCAAAACATCAATAACTTCGGGTACAAAATCATTGTTTTTATCATCAATAGTTTTAACAGCATCCAGTTCGTCATGCTTGGGATCAAGATTCTTCAGAATCTTCGACAGATAGCCCTGGTACTCAGCATCGTCTGCAAAAGTAACATTCTTATTATCTTTCAGATAGCTAGCAAACTCAGCAGAGACGCCAGTAGCAGGAGTAGTGTTCTCACTGCTGGAAGAAGAGCTGCTGCTGCCGTCCTTGCAGCCAGCCAGCATGCTGACGGCCATGATGCCGGCCAGCGCCAGAGAAGCAATCTTCTTGAGTTTCATAATGAATTTTTCCTCCTTATGGTGTATAAAAGATA
>NZ_NFHX01000021.1:0-41222 GCF_002161515.1 Faecalibacterium sp. An58 | reverse complement strand
CTGCTCCCCTGGGCCGAAAGCCTACCCGAGTATTGCAAACTCAAATAATTTTAACCGATTTGAGTTCCTTATGGGAGCTCTTTTCTTTATCCCTCACGGGGGATTATTGAGCGCTTACGGACAGCTGACAAAAAGCACACTGTCCTGCAGGTGGTTTTGGGTTAGCGTTCGGGCAGCGAGACGTTTTTGGTCTGCCAGACGGCGCACTCGATGGTTTTATAACCAGATGCGCCGATGGGCTGTTGATAGGTGAAGCCCCCTTCATACAGATGCCGGTGTCCCTGGAAATTCAAAAGATCCCATCCACCTTGCCCCAAGGAGTGCTCTCGCCGCTATAGCCGGCCTGGGTATTGCTCATCATGCAGACGGCTAAAACAGCGGATGCCATTCCTTTTTTCGTGGTCATTCATCTCTTTCAATATACGTTTTCAGCAGCATCCCGCCCAAAAGCAGGGCGAACAGCGCAGCAATGAGGTCAGCATGGATCTTCATAAGGGCCTCCTTCCGTCTGCCAGTGCAGCAAGCTTTAGCTGATGGCCAAATCGGAGAGGGCCCAGCCCTCCACCACCCGTGCGCCGATCGGGTCGGGATTCATCTTGAACTTGACGAATTCCATGGTGTTCTGAATAAACTCCTCGCCGGTGTGCAGGTTCTTGATCTTGACGGTGTAGCGAATGGCACGCCAGTCATCCCGTATGATCATGTTATCAAACTGGCCCAGCTCCATGGTAAAGTGCTGGAACAGCTGTCCCAGCATGTCCTTGTATTCCTGCAAGATCAATCGTTTCTGCGCACCGCGCAGGGGAATGTTGTAACAGGCATCCGGCTCATAGAGGGTGTCGCACCACTTCAGCCATCCGTCGTAGCCTCCGTTCCAGTTGTTGAACCCGCTGAACAGGCGGTCGCGGATTGCCTTCTCCATGTCCTTCTCGATGGGGGGTGGGGTACTTGACTTCAGAAACTTTCATGGTAGAATTCTCCTTTTATTTTGATGTTATTACACAGGAGATGCCGGAGCGGGGGCTCTAGATTCCCCTGTTGTATCGATAGTTTAGCGGCTGTTCAGTTCATGGAAGAGATTTTCTTTGGGGCGCAGTTCCATGGGCAGATAGGCGCTGCCGGATGGTGTTGCCCGGCCATAGGCAGTTGGTGCCCCAGAGAGCAGCCCACACAAGCTGTACGCCATACCAGGCCACCAGCGGGCCCGTCTGCTGTACGGAGTCCAGCGAACAGACATCGATCATAATACCGGTGATGTAAAGAGCTGTGCAGAGCAAACGGAATACTTTCCGCATCAAGTCGAAAGCCCTCATCCGGGCCGGGCGGTGGACAAAGCGAACCATCTGTACCAGCAGGGTCATAGCATAGCCAGCCGCCCCTGCAAAGAGCTCAGACAATGGTTCATACAAAATCCATTCTTTTTCGCCGTTGTTTGCGTGCAGCCAGCAATCAGGCCGCGAGGACAGTCAGGATAACGGCAGCGCCGCCAAAAACGGTTTTCTTCATGGTCATTTTCACCTCCATGTTGTAGGTGTGTTGTTTTGATCGACAGCTTTATCTTACCCCCGAAATGTTTGGCTGTGTTTTGGTTTGCGTTAAGAATCGGTTAAGAAGCAGAAGCCGTATATTTTCTGCGCGGTGCGGTATAGAGAAATTAACACCGGCTTAACATGGATGTGCTATATATAAAAGCATAAATACTATAAGGGAGGAAACGCCATGATCCATATCCTCGTCATGGAGGACGACCACGACCTGAACGAGGCAGTCTGCCGGCCGGCTGTCGGTGCTGGTGACAAATATCCTCCAGCTGAACCGGCTGGAAAACCAGAAGATCCGTCCCGTGCCCATTCCCTTCAACCTCAGTGAAGCACTCAGCCGCTGCATCCTCGACTTCGACGCCCGTTTGGAAGAAAAAGACATTGACCTCGAGGTCAGCCTCGACCAAAACCTGCTCCTCGCCAGCGACGAGGCCCTTTTGGATCTTGTATGGAATAATCTCATCTCCAATGCCGTCAAGTTCACGCCCGCAGGCGGACAGGTCAAGATCTCCCTGCGGCAGGAAAGGGAGTGTGCGGTTGTTACTGTCGCCGACAGCGGCTGTGGTATGGACGCTGAGACCCTACGCCATATCTTCGACAAGTTCTACCAGGCTGACTCCTCCCACGCCACCCAGGGCAATGGCTTGGGCCTCGCCCTCGCCAAGCGGGTCGCCGACCTGCTTGGCGGCTCCATCGCTGTTGAGAGCGTGCCAGAGACGGGCACGGTGTTCACCGTACGGATACCGGAAACAGTTCAGCATACATAAACCGTTCTTTCAAAGATTCTCCTATTTGACATTCTCTCCCCAGCAACACAAAAGCGCCCGAGGCACGATTGCCTCAGGCGCTTTTGCGTTACTGCTACTGTATTGGAATTGGAAAGAGTTCAGATTTTTTGCTTGTGATGTACCAGCATGAACCAGACAAAAAATCGCAGACAATCCATCCTCAAAAGCTGCCGCCTATCCGAGACAGCCCCCAAAAACGGCTGTCCGGACATGTACATGTTCCTCACAGCCTATCCTTATATGCGGCCTTGAGCTGCTGGATTTCGTCCAGGCGGGCTAGGGCGACGTCACCCATTTGGGCCGAGAGGGCCAGGCTTAGAGCTTCGACCACCGAGATGGGGGAACTCATTGAGTGCTGCTCCTTTTCGTCCCCGCGATAGACAAATAGTTCAATCTCAGCGCGAGGGCCTTCGCCGTGCCAAACGCGGCTGGTGAAAAGGATGGTCCGGTAGCCGGCCTGCTGCTGCCGGTCCAGAATGACCCCGGCCGCCTCCGACACTTTGGCAAAGCCGAACAGCACGACGACGTCCCGCGAGCCGATAAGCGCCAGACGCTCTGCCAGTTCGCTGCCGGCTGCCGGCAACTGCTCCACATCCAGTCCAATGCGGCGCAGCCGGTATTCCAACAGGACGGCCGGGGCGCGGGAGGCGTTGCGGGCATGGAGGAAAATTTTGCGCGCCCCCAGCAGCGTGGTTACCGCTGCGGCAAAGGCATCCCGGTCCAGCAGGTCGAGGGTCTTTTGCAGGTTATAACGCTGCTGCTCCATCCAGGCGGTCAGTAAGTCGCCGTCTCCGGTCTGAAGGGTACGGTTCAATTTCTGAGCGGGCCCGCGCTGAACGGTCTGCTCCACTACCGTTCGTTTGAGGTGCTTGAAATCCTCGCAGCCCACATGCCGGGCAAAGCGGGAGACCGTGGCCTCCGAGATATGCAGCGCCGCCGACAGCTGCCCGATGGTCATGCAGAGAAATTCATCCCGGTGCGCGGCGATGTACTCTACGATGTCCTGTTCGGTGCTGGTCAGTTTTTCCGGCATTTGGGGAAAGGAAAGATTCATAGACGCCTCCTGTTATACCAGGGCCAGCAATTCCTCGTGAATGTGGCCGTTCGTCGCCAGTATAGCACAGCTGGCTGCGGCAAGGGAAGGGGTCTTGCCGTCCCATGCGGTCAGGCGGCCGCCGGCTTCTTCCAGGATCAGCCAGCCGGCCGCATAGTCCCAGGGTTTGAGCCCGTGCTCCAGGTACGCATCCAGACGCCCGCAGGCGGTATAGCACAGCTCGACGGAGGCCGCGCCGAGCCGGCGGATGTCGTGGCAGCGGTCGTAGATGCGGCGGGCCCGGGCAAAGGCGGCGCCGGCTTCCTCACGCCGCCCGGGATTGGTCCCTACCGAGCACAGGCTGTCCGCTAGACGCGCGGCTCCGCTGACATGGATGGGCTTGCCGTTACAAAAGGCCCCACCGCCGCGCCGGGCGACAAACAGTTCCCTCGCAAAGGGGTCGAACACAAGGCCGAGGCGCACCCTGCCGCCCTCGGCCAGCGCCAGCGAAATTGCGCTGTGCCGGAAACCGTGGATCAGGTTGGTGGTCCCGTCCACCGGGTCCAGGATCCAGACCGGGCGGGCTGGGTCGATGGAGGCGTTGTCTTTTTCCTCGGCCATGAACTGGATGGTCCCATCCAGCGCCTGCAGCCGGGCGCGGATCCGCTCCTGCACTTCGGTATCCACCGCCGTGACAAAGTCGGTGGGGCCTTTGGCGCGCACCTGCGCCGCCCGATCCCGGTCCTCCAGGCGTGCGCCTGCCTCCTGTACGATGCGGCCTGCCTGCCGCAGCAGTTCAGCGGCGTCCATCACAGGACCGCCTTTTTGGCTGCCAGCACAGCCGGGGACTCTCCCCCGCGGCTCAGCAGGACCGAAACATAATCCCCACCCAGGGCGTGGACCTCTTTCAGCGCGCGTTTGAGCAGGCCGGCCGTGCGCACCTTGACTTCCGCGTCGGGGTGGATGCAGATGCTGTACCGGCCGGCCTTCATCTCCCGGGCCAGCACATCAAAGGAATCAAAATCGTGTTCAAAACAGGTACGGATGCAGCCGTACTGCACCGCCTGATGGGTATCGCTGCCGGCCACCACCGGCTTGCCCAGCCGCTGCCCCAGCCCGAAGGTCAGCTCCTCGGTGCGCTGACGGTCCTCAGCGATGTCCTTGCCGTTCAGATCCAGAAAATCAAAGCGCATCAGCAGCTCCGGCGGCAGGTCGGGGATATGCCCGCCGGCCCGGAAGGGGTGTCCCGCCCCCACCAGGACCGGGTATTCGGCAAAGAGGTCCAACAGCTGCGCCGCCGGGAGAAACCGGTCTTTGGTTTTGTGCGGCTCCAGGCGGCGGTTCATCTCCCGGATAGCCTCCATCGGGCCGACGCACAGCACATGCCCGCCTTCCGCAATGTCGGTCTCCATACCGGGAAAAACACACAGCCCGCCCGCGTCTTCAAAGACATAAGCGTCCCCGTTCTTTTGGCCCCGCGCTTCGATGTAGCCGTAAAGGGTGTCGAACTGCTGGGTGTTGAAATGCTCGGTCAGGCAGATGGCGTCCAGGCCGGCGCGGCGCGCCTCGCGCAGCAGCCAGTCGGTGTATTCGGTGGAAAAGGGCAGATACTTTGCCAGCTTCCCATGCGTGTGAAAATCCATGTACATAGCGTTCTCCCTCTCAGAGCAAGGTGGAAGTCAAAAAGGCGGCGGCGACCCAGACGAACGACAGCGCCAGGAACAGCAGATCGTTGTTGGTCACTTTGAGGGCGGCCAGCTTGAGCTTTTTGACTTCGGGGTTTGCGGCGGCGTAGCGGTAGCCCTTGATCTCCAGCACCTCGACGGTGGTGCGGGACCGCTTGGCCGTGTTGAGCATCAGGGGATAAAAGGCACAGATGATGATCCGTATCTGGTAGGCCAGGTACCGGATCTTGCCCAATAGGGTATCGTGGGCCGGTGGATTGCCCCGCAGCCGGTAGGACAAAAGGACATTTTGGAATTCTTCCATCAGGATGGGCAGCATCCGGTAGGCGTAGGAGATGGAAAAAGACAGCTGCTCCGGGCAGCCAAACCACATCAGGCCATTGGCCAGTTTGTCGGGGTCCATCCCCGAAAAGACGGTGACCGATGCCAGTGACACAGTGGCAACCTTGAGGGTAAGCACCAGCAGCGGCGCGATGGCCGAGGCGTCTCCGCCGAACAGCCAGGTCACGACCAGCAGGTAGCCCGTCTGGGAGAACACCCCCAGCCCGAACAGGAACAGCACCAGCCCCGCCACATGGGCCAGGATCGTGGTGGCCGTCACCAGCACAAAGCATCCCAGCAGGAAGGGCAGATCGCTGACGAACCAGGGGACCAGCCCAAAAAAGAGGTACCAGACGATCAGGACGCGGGGATCCATCGCGGCGATGACGGTATCGTTGTTGCCGTAAGCGTTTTTCAGCACCTGGCTGCGCAGAAAATCAATGGACAGTTTGTCCAGGATGCTTTCCGAGAGCTTATCGACCGCTTTCATACAGGTTTCCTCCCCTCAAAACAGCGCAAAAAATCGTCGATGGTGTAACAGAGGGCAGCAGGGTCCAGTGTCTGCCCCATGGCGAAGATCTCGGGCGGACGGATGCCCACACGCTCGATCAGGGCGCGGTCCCCGAAGATCTCATCCCGGGTCCCGTCGGCCACGACCTTTCCTCCGCACAGGACGATGATCCGCTGAGCCCATTCACAGACCAGCTGCATATCGTGGGTGGCAATGACCACCGTCTCGGTGATCTCTTTCAGATCCTCTAGGGTCCGCATGATCTCCTTCCGGGTGGCAATGTCCAGGTTGGCGGTGGGCTCATCCAGCAGCAGAATGCCCGGGTCCAGCGCCACCCCGATGGCCAGGCTGGCCCGGCGCATCTGCCCGCCCGAGAGCAGGCGGCCGTCCCGGTCCCGCAGGCCGGACAGGCGGAAGCGCTCGAGCAACCGGGCGGTGCGGCCTGCCGCATCGGGAACGCCCCGGACTTCCATCGCGTAGGCGATGTCCTTTTCGATCGAATCTTTGATGAACATATCTTCGGGGTTCTGGTAGACCATCGAGACCTCGCGGGAAAGGGCCTCCGGCCGGACATCCCGCAAAGACCGCCCATGCAGGCAGACCGTGCCGGACGAAGGCTTCATCAGCCCCACCAGCAGTTTCATAAAGGTGGATTTGCCTGCCCCGTTGGAGCCGATGAGAGCCACCTTGTCCCCTTTGTGGATCGCAAGGCTGAGCCCGTCGAACACCTTGTGCGGTTCCCCCTTGACACTGCGATAGGCGACCGAAACGTCCTGGAAGGAGGCCACTGTCTCCCCCTGCGCAGGGGCGGCGGGCGGCGGGGCGGGTGCCGAGTCTGCCCGGGGGACAAACACTTCCCTGCCCTCTGAGATGGTCGCCGGCAGGCGCGGCACGGTCAGGCTGCCCGCCTGGCGCATCCGCCAGGCCGCAAGGGTCACCTGCGGCGGGAAAATATTGCAGCTTTGCAGTTCTTCCACTCGCTGCAGAGCCTCGCCGGTGGGCAGCATCCACTGCACCCGGCCTTCTTTCAGCAGCATGACGTGCTTGCAGAAGTCGGCAATGTACTCGGTGTGGTGCTCGATGACGATGATGGTCTTGCCGTACCGCTCGTTCAGCTCCCGCAGCACCCCATAGATGCGGTCGGCGTGGGCCGGGTCCAGCTGGGCGATGGGCTCGTCCAGGATCAGGACGTCGGGCTGCAGAGACAGAGCCCCCGCCAGTGCCAGCAGATGGGTCTGCCCGCCCGACAACTGCCAGATGAAATCACTCTCCCGGCCGCGCAGCCCGCACCGCTCCAGCGCCATCATGCCCCGCTCTTTATAGTCCGGCATGGCATAGTTCTGGCAGGCGTAGGAGGCGTCGTCCAGCACGGTGGGGCGAATGATCTGATTTTCAAAGTCCTGGTATACATACCCCACCTTCCGGGCCAGGGCGCCCACGTCGCTCGTGCGGGTATCCAGCCCGCAGGCAAGGACGCGCCCCGAAAAATCGCCGCTGATGAACTGGGGGATCAGACCGTTTAGGGCCTTGCAAAAAGTGGACTTTCCGCATCCATTGTTGCCCACAATGGCGAGAAAGTCCCCCTGTTCCACACAGACGGTGATATCTTGCAGCGCCGGATGCGCTGCGCCCGGATAGGAATAGGTCAGGTGATCTATTTCTATCGCGTGCATAAGGCTCAACCTCTCTGATCCTGCTCTGCCTGTTTGCGGATGACCAGGACGGCCACCAGGCACAGGGACGCAGCGATCAGGATGGCCATTGCGAAAGCGGGCATGCTCTCAGACCAGGGAGCCTCCCAGTCCACAAGGCTCATACCGCTCTTGGCCAGCATCTGAGTGCCGGCAGCAGCAGCAAAACCGACGATGCAGCCCAGGACAGCCTTAGCCCCCAGGGGCTCCAGTGCGGTTTTCGGGGTGCGGGGCTGCATCCCCAGCAGCGGCTCGATCTTGCCGTGGAGCTTGGGCACCAGATAGAGGGTGGGCAGCAGGCAGAAGAGGATGCCCGAGAAGAGCAGGTCGTTCAGGAAGGCAAAGCCCTCGGTGGCAAAGACGCTTTCGGGCAGGCCGGCCACGGCCTCAAAGTCCTCGATGGCAAACTGTACTTTCAGAATATCCACCACCGTGCCCATAAACAGCTGCAAAGCGGTACCGCCTATGGCCGCCACACCGACCATCACCCGGTTGGACGGGTCACGCACCAGCCGGCCGGCCACGTAGACGCCTATGGTGACGGTGAGGAATTTTTCCATCTCGCCCAGGCCGCCGAACTGCCCCAGCATGATCTCGCTGAACACCAGCTCGCCGGTAGCGGCGCCCAGCGCTGCGGACATGGGATCAAACAGCATCGCCAACGTCAGCGGGATGAACAGGAAATACTCCACCGAAAACTCTACGATGCCCACCTGAAACTTGGGGATCAGTTCGGAAAAAAGGGTGGCCAGGCCATACAGCGCCATGGTCAGAACAAAGACCATCCGTTTTTGGGACTGGCTGGCCGTCTGCTTGTTGACAGATTCCATACATGATACCTCCCGGTAATCTTGAAATGTTAACCGCTTCGAACAATTCCAAGTTTACCAGCGGAACGTAAAGCCTGCGACCACAGAGCCGTAAAATGTTTGTATAATTTTCCGTTTTTCATAATGTGAAATATTATTTTCACGCAAAAACCGTCCACCGCGCAGAATTTGTCCAATGAGCGCTTTTCTTTAATCCGTCAATCCGTCACTGTTTGGCTCGCCCGGCCTTCTGGTACGGTTTCGGACAGGGGATAGCTCCCTGGTTCAACTCCCCAAAGAAAACGAAAAATCCGAACCCTTCTCCTATTGGAAAAAGGTTCGGATTTTGTGCTTGTGGTGCGGATAAGAGGACTTGAACCTCCACCGAGTTGCCCCGATTAGAACCTGAATCTAACGCGTCTGCCAATTCCGCCATATCCGCTTATTCACTTGCGCCCCGCTGCCGGGAACGTTAGCTATTATAGCGCAAAGCAGAGCAAATGTCAACAGGAACTTCCAGATTTTTTTGACAAATTTTCCGGACGAATTTGCTGCACTCTGCGCGCCGCAAATATGGTACAATAAAACCTGTATTTCAAACAGAAGGAGAAGCAACGCATGAACTTTGTGATCTTTATGGCCGGCGCTGTGCTGATGCTGGTCATGGGCCTGCGGGCCACCAAAGCCCGCCGCACCCTTATTACAAAAGGGGAAAAGGTGGAGGCCCTGGTGGCCGGCACCGTCCATACCCGGGACGGGGTGTCCCTGGCGCTGGAGTTCACCACGCCCGGCGGCAGCACCCGGCGGCTGCCCTATCCTGTGCCGCAAAAAGCCAAAGGTTTTGCCCAGGGCAGCCATGTCACCCTCTATTACGACCCGCTCAAACCCGAAAAGGTGTATGTCCAGGGGGACAAATCGGTGCTGGGAGCGGAGATCATCTATTACGCTCTGGCGGCGCTGCTGCTGGGCCTGGGCGTGGTGCTGCAGATGATGCAGTAAGGAGGGAATGCTATGATCCTGGAACATCTCTATCAGGGGGAACCCGGGGCCTGGAAGATCACCTTCCGGGCCAGCGCCCAGGAACTGGCCCGGGCTTTGCAGGAGGCCGAGGGCCAGACCGAACAGGACCGCCTGGCGGACGCCGTCAACCGTGCGATCCTGGCGCCGGATGGGTTTTCCACCGTATGGACCAAGGCGGTGGAAAAAGCCGGCCTGACCCCGGTCACCGACCCGGATTTCAGTCTGCAGGCGCTGAACAAGGATGAAGGCTTCCGGGCGTCGGCCACCTTTTTCGCCCTGCCGCCGCTCGAGCTGGGGCGGTACACCGGCTTTGTCCAGGCCGTTGAGCCCCGGCCCATCCGCCGGCTGACCATCGAGCTGGAGATCAACCAGCACCACGGTCCCGAAGACCGGGCGGCCGACGAGGCGGGCAAGGCTGCGCTGCGCCGCCGCGTGACAGCGGAGATCTACCAAAAGCGCTGCCGGCAGGCTGAGGAACTGGCCCGCCGCAAACTGCTGGTGCAGCTGGGGGACGAGGTAAAGGGTGCCCTGCCCAAGAAGCTGGCGGGGATCAGCTACTTTGCCGAGCAGCGCCGCTTCAACCTGAGCCTGCAGGCCCAGGGGGTCAATTTTGACCAGTACCTGCAGGTGCGGGGCCAGACGGTGGAGCAGTTCCGCGCGGAACTGCACGCCGATTCGGAGCGCAAGCTGCGCAGCCAGCTGGGCCTGCTGCTGGTGGCCCGCAGGGAGGGCCTGTGGCCCACCGATGCCGAGATCGACGCTGCCCTGGCCGCCTGGGACGAAAAGAAGGACGGGGAGCGCACCTTCCCCGCCAACGACCGGAACAAGGCCGCCCTCAAGCTGGCCCGCCGGCGGGCGTCGGACTTCATCCTGGCCCGCTCCACCCTGCTGCCGCCCCCGGCGGAGCCTACGGTGGTGGAGACTCTCTAAAATACACTAAAATACAGGAAAAGGAGCGCTCTCCGCATAAGCAGAGAGCGCTCCTTTTTGCCTTTTTGCATGAGAAACGGGAAAACCGGGCATTACCACCTCGACCCCATATTGGTGAAGGCCATGATGATGCTGTCGATGCCGAAGACGATCAGGCAGAAGGCCACCAGATATCCCACCGTGAAGAAGGTGAGGAACGGTTCGAACAGCATCAGGAAGCCCAGCACCAGGCCCAGGATGTTGACGATCATGGTGAACCAGTAGTAGAACTCGCCGGCCATAAAGCGGATCAGACCGGTATGGGTCAGGCGGGAGATGCAGTGGGTGATGAACCACAGGGGGAACAGCAGGGCCACGATCCACTCGGCGATGCCCGGAAAGGCCAGCAGCACGATGCCGGTCATGATGCTGAGGATGCCCGACACCAGAGAGACCACCGGGCCAAAGCCGGTGAACCGCTCCTCTTTGATGTAAAGGATGATGTCGCAGATGCCGGTGATCACCGCCGCCACGCCGTACAGCACAGCGATGCCGGTGAATATGCTGCGGGGCTTCATAAAGGTGAACACCCCCAGCAGGATCAGGCAGATGCCCATGATGAACTGGCTCCAGCCAAAACCGGAACGCCCTCTCATTGCGCTGCGCCTCCTTCGTTGTCCTGGCCGAGCAGCTGCATGAACTCCTCGCCGGTGATGGTCTCTTTCTCGTAGAGGTACTGGGCCAGGCGGTCCAGGGCGGAGCGGTTCTCCTCCAGGATCTTTTTGGCCTTGGCGTGCTGGGCCTTGACCAGGCCGATCACCTTGTGGTCGATCTCCTTCTGGATCTCAGCCGAACAGGCCAGGGAGGTATCCCCGCCCAGATACTGGTTGTTGACCGTCTCAAAGGCCACCATGTCAAAGTCGCTGTTCATGCCGTAGCGGGTGATCATGGCCCGGGCCAGCTTGGTGGCCTGTTCGATGTCGTTGGATGCGCCGGTGGTGATCTGCCCAAAGACCACTTCCTCGGCGGCCCGGCCGCCGGTCAGGGTGGCGATCTTGTTTTCCAGCTCTTCTTTGGTCAGCAGGTTCTTGTCGGCCTGCTCCACCTGCATGGTGTAGCCCAGCGCGCCCGAGGTGCGGGGGATGATGGTGATTTTCTGCACCGGGGCGGAGTTGGTCTGCTTGGCGGCCACCAGGGCATGGCCGATCTCATGGTAGGCCACCACGCGCTTTTCCTGGTCGGAGAGGATGGCGTTCTTTTTCTGGTAGCCCGCGATCACCACCTCGATGCTCTCCTCCAGGTCGGCTTCGGTGACGGTGGTACGGCCGGCCCGCACCGCCCGCAGGGCGCCCTCATTGATGATGTTGGCCAGTTCGGCGCCCGAGGTGCCGGCGGCCATCCGCGCAATGGTATGGAAGTCCACGTCGGGGGCGGTCTTGATCTTGCGGGCGTGCACCTTCAGGATGGCCTCACGGCCCTGCAGGTCGGGCAGCTCCACCGGCACCCGCCGGTCGAACCGGCCCGGACGGGTCAGGGCAGGGTCCAGGGATTCGGGGCGGTTGGTGGCCGCCAGGATGATCACGCCGTTGTTGCCCTCAAAGCCGTCCATCTCGGTCAGCAGCTGGTTCAGGGTCTGCTCCCGCTCGTCGTTGGTGCTGAGCTGGCCGTCCCGCTTTTTGCCGATGGCGTCGATTTCATCGATAAAGACGATGCAGGGGGCTTTTTCTTTTGCCTGCTTGAACAGGTCGCGCACCTTGGAAGCGCCCATACCCACAAACATCTCCACAAACTCCGAACCCGAGATCGAGAAGAAGGGGACCCCCGCCTCGCCGGCCACGGCTTTGGCCAGCATGGTCTTGCCGGTGCCCGGAGGGCCTACCAGCAGCACGCCCTTGGGCATGGATGCGCCCACGTCGGTGTACTTTTTGGGGTTGTGCAGGTAGTCCACGATCTCGGCCAGGTTCTCTTTGGCCTCATCCTCGCCCGCCACATCCGAAAAGCGGATGCCGTCGGAGGACTGGACGTAAATCCGGGCGTTGGATTTGCCCATCCCGAAGGACATGGAATTTTTGCCGCCCATCTGTTCCATCAACTTTTTGCCCATGTACTGGCCCAGGCCGATGAAGATGACCAGGGGCAGCACAAAGGTCAAAAGGAACCTGAGCACCGGGGAACCGTCGCTGCCGAGGTCGGTGGCAAAGACGGCGTCCGCATCGTGGAGCCGCTCGGCCAGGGTGGGGTCGTACATGACGCCGGTCTGGTACAGCTGGGTGTTGTCTTTGTTGGTGAAGGTGATCTCGGTGTCGGTGATCTCCACCTGCCCGATGTCCTTGTCCTCGATCATATCCATAAAGGTGCCGTAATCCACCGTATCGATCTGGGGCTGCATCAGAATGGGCGGCACCAGCAGATTGAACAGAAACAGGATGGCCAGCACCAGGACATAGTAGTAGATCAGGGGCTTTTTGGGGCTCTTGACTTCTTTCATGGTATGTCTCCTCCTCTGTTGTTGATTGTACGCTAGCGTACAATTTGGTTACGGTCTAAGTTTAATCCCGACATACGGCAGGAGGATGGATAAAATGTAAAAAATGTGATAACAAAACCGCCCCCGCGGCCAAATGGCAGCAGGGGCGGAAAGGAGAAATGTCAGGTGGCGGGGCGTTCGGCCTGCTCGAACTGGCTGTTGTACAGCCTGGCATAGAAGCCGTCCCGGGCCAGCAGCTGATCGTGGGTGCCCTGTTCCACGATGTGGCCGTCCTGCATCACCAGGATGACGTCCGCCTCCCGGATGGTGGACAGGCGGTGGGCCACGATGAAGCTGGTGCGGCCCTCCATCATTTTGGCAAAGGCTTTCTGGATGCGTACCTCGGTGCGGGTGTCGATGGAGCTGGTGGCCTCGTCCAAAATCAGCATGGGGGGCAGGCAAAGCATTACCCGGGCGATGCACAGCAGCTGTTTCTGGCCCTGGCTGATGTTGCCGCCGTTCTCGGCCAGGACGGTGTCGTAGCCCTGGGGCAGCCGGCAGATGAAGCTGTGGGCGTGGGCGGCTTTGGCCGCCGCCTCGATCTCCTGTAAGGTGGCGTCGGGCTTGCCGTAGGCGATGTTTTCCCGGACGGTGCCCGCCCGCAGCCAGGTATCCTGCAGCACCATGCCGTAGCTGCCCCGCAGGGAAGCCCGGGTGGCCTGGCGGATGTCGGTGCCTGCCACTGCGATGCTGCCCCCGTCCACATCGTAAAAGCGCATCAGCAGATTGATGAGGGTGGTCTTGCCGCAGCCGGTGGGGCCTACGATGGCAATGCGCTGGCCGGGCTGCACCTCCAGGTTGAAATGGTCGATGAGGGGACGGTCGGGCAGGTAGCGGAAGGAGACGTCTTTCAGGCTGACGCGGCCGTCGGGCGCCAGGGTGACGGCGCCGGGGGCCTCGGGGACCTGGTCGGGCGCGTCCAGCAGGGCAAAGACCCGGGACGCGCAGGCCAGGGCGTTCTGCAGCTCGGTGACCACCCCCGAGATCTCGTTGAAGGGCTTGGCGTACTGGTTGGCGTAGCTGAGAAAGACGCTGAGCTGGCCGATGGTGATGCCCCCGGCCACCGCATAGAAGGCGCCCACCAGGCCCACCCCCGCGTAGACGATGTTGTTCACAAAGCGGGTGGCAGGGTTGGTCAGGCTGGAAAAGAAGGTGGCCTTCAGGCTGACTTCCCCTAGGCGCTGGTTCACCTCGTCGAAGGCGGCCAGGCTGTCGGCCTCATGGCCAAAGGCCTGTACCACCTTCTGGCCCTCGATCATCTCGTTGACCAGGGCGGTCTGTTCGCCGCGGACGGCGCTCTGGCGATGGAAGTAGCCATAGGAGTGGTTGGCGATAAAGGCCGCCACCACCAGGCTGAGGGGGGTGATCAGCACCACCACCAGGGAGATGAGGACGTTCTCCCGGAACATGAACAGCAGGGTGCCCAGGATGGTCAGTACCCCCGAGAACAGCTGGGTAAAGCCCATCAGCAGGCCGTCGGCGAAGGTGTCCACATCGGCCACCATCCGGCTGACGATATCCCCTGCGGGGTGGCTGTCCAGATAGGACAGGGGCAGGGAGTGGATCTTGTGGATGGCGTCATTGCGCAGATCCCGTGTGACCGAGAAAGTGATCTTGTTGTTGCAGACACTGAGCACCCACTGGGCCAGGGCGGCCAGGACCATCACCGCCAGGATCTGCAGGATGATCCCCCACACGCCGCTGCGGTCCACCTGGCCGGGGCCCAGCATCCGGTCGATGGCGTCGCCGCACAGCAGGGGGATATACAGCTGGGCCGCCACGCTGGCCGCCGCCACAAACAGGCTGGCCGCCACAAACAGGCTGTAAGGCCGGATGTAGGCCAATACCCGGCGCAGGGCCGCCCGGCTTTCCGCCGAGGAGAGGACCGGTTTCTTTTTGGGCCGCTTCATCCCTGTACGCCTCCTTTCACAAGTTCAGAGGGCCGCTTGAACTGGCTCTCGTAGATCTCCTGGTAGACGGGGCAGCGCTCCAGCAGCTCCTTGTGGCTGCCGCAGCCCACCATGTGGCCGTCGTCCAGCACCAGGATGCGGTCGGCGTGCTGCAGGCTGGCGGCACGCTGGCTGACGATAAAGACGGTCATCGAGCCGGGCAGGGCGGCGATGGCCTTGCGCAGGGCCGCGTCGGTGGCAAAGTCCAGGGCGCTGGCGCTGTCGTCCAGGATCAGGATATCGGGGCTGCTGACCAGGGCCCGGGCGATGGTCAAGCGCTGGCGCTGCCCGCCCGAAAAGTTCTGGCCGCCCTGTTCCACCGGCTCGTCCAGGCCCAGGGGCTTGGCGCGGACAAAGTCGGCGGCCTGGGCCGTCTCCAGCGCGGACCACAGCTGCTCGTCGGTGGCCTGGGGGTTGCCCCACAGCAGGTTGGAGCGGATGGTGCCGGTGAACAGCTGGGCCTTCTGCATCACGATCCCCACCCGGCGGCGCAGCATCTCCCGGGGCCAGGCGGCGGCCGGCCGGCCGAACAGGTCCACCTGGCCCTGGGTGGCGTCGTAGAACCGGGGGATCAGGCTGACCAGGCTGGATTTGCCTGCGCCGGTGCCTCCGATCACTCCGATGGTCTCTCCCTGACGGGCGGTGAAGGTGATGCCGGTCAGGCTGGGGGCGCCCGCCCCTGCATAGGTCAGGCCCACATGGTCGAAGCGGACCGCCTCGGCGGCGCGGGCCGGATCCACGCGGCCCTCGGGCATCTGGGGAAAGGCCATGCCGGGCTTGGTGTCCAGCACCGCCTGGACCCGGGCTGCGCTGGCCAGGGCTTTGCTGATCTGGACGATCAGGTTGGCCAGTTTGACCAGCTCCACCAGGATCTGGTTCATATAGTTCACCAGGGCGATCAGGTCGCCCGGAGCCATGCCGCCCGCGTCGATCTCAATGGCGCCGGTGTACAGCAGGGCCACAATGGCCAGGTTGATGATGACATAGGTCAGGGGGTTGGACAGGGCCGACAGGTGCCCCACCCGCAGCTGCAGGTCGGTCAGCTGGCCGTTGGTCTGCTCAAAGCGGGACGTCTCGCTGGCCTCTTTGCCGAAGGCCCGCACCACCCGCACGCCGGTCAGGTTCTCGCGGGTCAGGCCCAGCACCCGGTCCAGCCGGGCCTGTACGTTTTTGTAGAGGGGGGAAGTGACCGCCATGATCGAGAACACCACCACCGACAGCACCGGGATGGTGACCACAAAGATGAGGGCCGCCCGGAAATTGACGGTGAAGGCGCACACCATGGCGCCCACCACCACGAAGGGGCTGCGCAGGAACAGCCGCAGGAACATATTCAGCCCGCCCTGTACCAGGTTGATGTCGCTGGTCATCCGGGTGATGAGGGTGCTGGTCCCGATGGTGTCCATCTCGGAAAAGTCCAGCGACTGGATGTGGGCGAACAGGGCATGGCGGAGGGCGGTGGCAAAACCCACCGCCGCCTTGGCCGAAAAATACTGGGCGGTGACGCTGCAGGCCAGGCCCACCAGGGCCAGCACCAGCAGCAGGCCGCAGCGGGTGAGGATATAGCGGCTGTCGTGGGCGGCGATCCCCACGTTGACGATGTCGGCCATCACCAGAGGCACCAGCAGGTCAAAGCAGGCCTCCAGCATCTTGAAAAGGGGGGCGATGACGCTCTCCTTTTTGTAGCCGTTGAGATAAACAAGCATCCGATTCAAGTGATAAACGCTCCTTTCCCGGGGCTTTCCTGTGCGGTCGCACTTTATGATACTGCTCTATTATACCGCGGCGGGCGCCAAATGTCACCGCACAGGACCGCATTTTCTGAGGTTTTTGGCCAAAGAGGGGACAAAGGTCCGCCGGCGCTCGCCCCACCCTGTTGAGAAAACGGGAAAATCCTGCTATACTGGAACAAATACAGGCAGGAGGTCACCCAAGGGATGGCAAGCGGAAAGAAGCATATCCGGTACAGGCCGGTCAAACGAAACAGGAAGGGGGCAGCGTCGATGCTGCAATACAGCCCGGTGTTCACCGGATGCCCGGCGGTGGAACTGGCCATCCGGCGGCTGTACGAGTCCGACGATGAACACCGGGAGACCCGGTTCTGGGGTCTGGTGCGGGGGCTGAATTACGCTTTGCAGATGCAGACCCGGGTGCTGGTGCCGGTGCAGCTGTCGGGCGCAAAGCCGCAGGGAGAGTTCAGCTGGGCCCAGGACCCCATCCCGCCCGAGAAGGCCCGGGGCCTGTCCTACTGGACCCTGACCACCCCCAAAAAGATCAAGATGCTGCCGGTGTTCACCCGGCCCGAGGAAGCGGACGCCAACCCCGCCACCCTGGGACTGCCCATGGCGGAACTGCCCCTGGAGCAGGTGATGGAGGAGACCCTGGCCCGTCAGGACCTGACCGGACTGGTGGTCAACCCGTGGGGCCGTTCGGCCTCTCTGGAAAAGGGTCTGCTGAAAGGGCTGCTGCGGGCCCCCAACCCCGAGGACAGCCCCGGGGAAGCCCAGGTGCGCCAGGGGGTGCAGCTGGCGGCCCAGGGCCAGTGGGAAGCGGCCCGTGCCCTGTTTGAGGAAGCTGCCGCGGCAGGCTGCACCGAGGGGGTGCGCCGTTTGGCAAACTGCTGCGACCGGGGCCTGGGCGGCCCCCGGAACCGGCGCAGGGCCATGACCCTGTGGAAAAAGGCCGCCGCCGCAGGGGACGTGCTGGCCCAGATCGCCCTGGGGGACCGGTACGGCGCAGGGACGGCCCGCATCCCCGCCGACCCGGGCAAGGCCCTGATGGCTTACCGCAAGGCCCGGTCCATGGCCGAGCTGGAACTGGATATCACCACATGGCCGGTGGTCTGCCTGCGCCTGGCCCAGTCGGAGGAGTGCGGGGTGGACCTGGAGCGCACCGGCTGTCTGCTGGCCGAAGCGGTGCACGGGCTGCATATGCTCTGCCGGGAAGAAAAAGACCCCGACGCCTGCCGGGAGCTGCACGCCGCCGCACAGGCCATGGAGCGGTACATCCGCAAGATGTACGCCGGAGCGGCCGGCCTGCAGGAGATGCTGGCCCGCCTGGCCGAGCAGGCGAACACAGATTCTTTACATTTCAGCTGAAAAACAGCCACAATCCTACGGTACAATAGAACAGGATATTTGATCGGGCGCTGCGGGCGCAGCCTGCGGCCCAGGAAGAAAAAGAGAGGATTGCACATATGGGCAAAGTGATCGGGATCGATCTTGGCACCACCAACTCCTGTGTGGCGGTGGTGGAAGGGGGAAAGCCGGTGGTCATCACCAACGCGGAAGGAGAGCGCACCACCCCCTCGGTAGTGGCTTTCACCAAGGACGGCGAGCGTCTGGTGGGCGGCGCGGCCAAGCGCCAGCTGGCCACCAATGCGGGCCGCACCATATCAAGCATCAAGCGCCGGATGGGCAGCGACTACCGGGTCCGGATCGACGGCAAAGACCTGACCCCTCAGGAGATCAGCGCCATGATCCTGTCCAAGCTGCGGCGGGACGCCGAGAGCTATCTGGGCGAGAAGGTGTCCGAGGCGGTGATCACGGTGCCCGCCTACTTTGACGACAGCCAGCGCAAGGCCACCCAGGATGCAGGCCGCATCGCGGGGCTGAACGTGCTGCGGATCATCAACGAGCCCACCGCCGCCGCCGTGGCCTATGGTCTGGACAACGAGGCGCCCCAGAAGATCCTGGTCTACGATCTGGGCGGCGGCACCTTCGACGTCTCCATCATCGAGATCGAGGACGGCACCTTTACGGTGCTGGCCACCGGCGGCGATACCCGGCTGGGCGGCGATGACTTTGACGGCCGGATCGTGGACTGGCTGGTGCAGGAGTTCAAAAAGAGCGACCGCATCGACCTGACAAAGGATCCCGCCGCCATGGGCCGTCTGAAAGAGGAGGCCGAAAAGGCCAAGAAAGAGCTGTCCAGCGCCCCTTCGGCCCAGATCAACCTGCCCTTTATCGCGGTGGGCCGGGACGGCCCCCACCACATCGACGCCACCCTGACCCGGCCCCAGTTCGAGATGATGACCGCTGACCTGCTGGCCCGGACGGTGGAGCCGGTGAACAACGCCCTGCGGGATGCGGGCCTTTCGGCCGCCGACCTGGGACGGGTGCTGCTGGTGGGCGGCAGCACACGGATGCCCGCGGTGGCCCGCCAGGTCAAGGAGCTGCTGGGCCAGGAGCCCAGCCACACCCTCAACCCCGACGAGTGTGTGGCCATGGGCGCGGCCATCCAGGGCGGCCTTTTGCAGGGAGGCGGCAAGCTGGCCGGCGCCACCGGCGCGGCAGCCCAGGGCCTGGTGCTGATGGATGTCACCCCCCTGACCCTGTCCATCGAGACACTGGGCGGGGTCGCCACCCCCCTCATCACCCGCAACAGCATGATCCCCACCCGCAAGAGCCAGATCTTTACCACGGCGCGGCCCATGCAGACCTCGGTGGAGATCAACGTCCTGCAGGGAGAGCGCCGCTTTGCCAAGGACAACAAGTCCCTGGGCAAGTTCAAGCTGGGAGGCATCCGGGCGGGCTTTTCCTCCAAGCCCCAGATCGAGGTCACCTTTGACATCGACGTCAACGGCGTGGTGAAGGTCTCGGCCAAAGACCTGGGCACCGGCCGGGAGCAGAACATCACCATCACCGGCTCCACCAACCTCTCCGAGAGCGAGATCCAGCGGGCCATGGCCGACGCGGCCGCCTACGAGGCCGAGGACAGCCGCCGCAAGGGCCGTCTGGAACTCCACAACCAGGCTGAGATCCTGGCCTACAAGGTGGACGAGGCCCTCTCCAAGTGCAAAAAGGAGATCGACAAGGAGGAAAAGAACCGCGTCAAGACCGACCTTTCCAACCTCCGCCGCTGCATCCGCAAGGACCACCCCGAAAAGATGAACGACAACGAGGAAGCTGCCCTGCGCCAGGCCAAGGAGACCCTGGAGGCCAGCGCCAGCCATCTGATGATCCTCTACACCCAGCAGACCGGCGAGGGCGATGCAGGCTCCGGCGAGAGTCTGTGAACGTCCAGCCCAAAAGAAGGCCCGGCGCCTGTTCAAACAGGCGGCCGGGCATTTTTGCCGACCGGTTGCTTTATGCTTTAGAAGTATGCTATACTAAATAAAACACGCCGGGCCAACCCGCCGGCCGGACGAAGGAGTCTGCCGTCCCATTCCCGCGCGCAGGAGAGGCGGCAGGACGGAGAGGGCAGGGAGGAGGTGAAACGCGATGTCACCCACCATCATGGTCGGGGCCAGCGTGGTCCTGACCGTCGTCATGAACCTGCTGCGCTGCGGCTGCTACCTGGCCGTTATCCTGGCCTGCATCAAATACCTGTGCAGCAAATGAACCAAAAAGCCCCGGCGCTCTTGTGCAACACGCACAGGAACGCCGGGGCTTTGACCTTGTTACAGCATTTTGGAGAGGAATGCTTTCAGACGGGGGTTCTTGGGGTTCTCGAACAGCTCCTGGGGCGGCTCGTCCTCCTGGATGACGCCCTCGTCGATGAAGATGACCCGGTTGGACACCTCCCGGGCAAAGCCCATCTCGTGGGTGACCACCAGCATGGTGATGCCGGTGTGGGCCAGCTCTTTCATCAGGGCCAGCACCTCGCCCACCATTTCGGGGTCCAGGGCGCTGGTGGGCTCGTCGAACAGGATGACATCGGGGTCCATGGCCAGGGCCCGTGCAATGGCAATGCGCTGCTGCTGGCCGCCCGACAGGCTGGCGGGGTAGGCCGAAGCCTTGTCCGACAGGCCCACCCGGGCCAGAAGCTCGTCGGCCCGTTTGGCGGCCTCCTCCTTGGTCTTGAGGTTGAGCAGGGTGGGGGCCATGCACAGGTTCTCTTTCACCGTCATGTGGGGGAAAAGATTGAAGTGCTGGAACACCATCCCCATCTTCTGGCGGAGCTTGTCGATGTGGGCCTCGTCCACCTCCACCCCCTCAAACTTGATGGAGCCGCCGGTGGGCTTTTCCAGCCGGTTGAGGCACCGCAGGAAGGTGGATTTGCCGCAGCCCGAGGGGCCGATCAGGCAGACCACGTCGCCCCGGTAGATGTCGATGTCAATGCCTTTCAGCACGTCCAGGGTGGGGGTCAGGCCCTTGTAGCCGCGCTTTTTCTCGCCGCCGTAGGTCTTTTTCAGGTCGCGTACTTCGATGATCTTTTCGGTCGATTTACCGGTCACTGCGGGCCAGCCTCCCTTCCATGTGGTTGAGCAGCTTCTCCAGGAACAGCACCATCACCAGGTAGATCAGAGCCACCGAGATGTAGGGGAAGAAGGTGCTGTATGTGCGGCTGCGGACGATGTCGCCGGCCTTGGTCAGGTCCTGCAGGGCGATATAGCCGCTGATGGAGGTCTCCTTCAGCAGGACGATCAGCTCGTTGCCCAAAGCGGGCAGCACGTTCTTGACCGCCTGGGGCAGGATGATCTTCCAGGTGGCCTGGGTGTAGTTCAGGCCCAGGCTGCGGGCGGCCTCCATCTGTCCCGGAGGCAGGCTCATGATGCCGCTGCGGAAGATCTCGGCCACATAGGCGCCGCTGTTGATGCCAAAGGCCAGGATGGCCACCGGCACCTTGCCGATGTTCACCGAGCCGAAGATGACAAAGTACATGATCAGCAGCTGGATCATGGTGGGGGTGCCGCGGATGACAGTCAGATACAGCTTGCACACGCCGTTCAGGATGCGCAGGTGGCCGGTCTGGTCATGGGTGGTACGGATGTACGCGATGATAAAGCCCAGCACCACGCCCAGGGCCGCTGCCGCAAAGGCAACGATCAGGGTGGTTTTCAGGCCATTCAGGAAGAGCAGGTAGCGCTGCTCCTCGATGAAGGTGGAGATGAACTCGCTGGAAAGTTCCTCCCATAGGTTTTGGAAAAATGCCATGAACTTCCCTCCTTGGCGGGGCGGACAGGGGTGAATATGCATATTTTTTGAATTTTTATGCATATATACATAAAGAGAAGGGACAGAGCCGGGATTCGCACCTGGGCTCTGTCCACTGCATCTCTTATAAAACCACAAAAACCGCAGTTTGTAAAGAGTTTTTTCTCTTTTTAAGCCGCAGATCGTCCGGCTGCTTACTTCAGCACGATGATGGACTGGGCGGCGGTGCAGTAGGTATCGGTGAAGTCGATCTGCTCCTGACGCTCGGGGGTGACGGTCATGCCGGCCATGCCGAAGTCGGCCTTGCCGCTGTTGACAGCCGCGATGATGGAGTCGAACTCCATATCCTCGATGTGCAGGTCATAGCCCAGCTTGTCGCACAGAGCCTTGGCAAACTCGGCGTCGATGCCCACGATCTCACCGTTCTCGATGTACTCATAGGGATCAAAGGTGGCGTTGGTGGCCATCACCAGGGTACCGTTGGGGTACTCGGTGCCCTCGGGGGAGACATAGCCCTCGGCGCCCTCCACCTTGGCGATGTACTTGTCCAGGATGGCGTCCAGGGTGCCGTCCTCTTTCAGCTCGGCGATGGCGCCGTTCAGCTGCTCGGTCAGGTCAGCGTTGTCCTTGCTGACGGCGATGGCGTAGCTCTCTTCGGCGAAAGCGGTGTCCAGGGTGGTCAGCTCATCGGGGTTGGCAGCCACAAAGTTCTTGGCCACCTGGTCGTCGATGCACACGGCGTCGATCTTGTTGGTCAGCAGGGCCTGCACGGCGTCGGCGGCCTTGTTGTACTGCTCCACGCCGGCGATGCCCAGCTTGTCCTCGCCTTCGCCCACTTCCTCGCTCATCAGCAGGTCGCCGGTGGTGCCCAGCTGGACGCCAACGGTCTTGCCGGCCAGATCCTCCAGGCTCTGGATGGCCTGGGTGGAAGCGGAAGCGGCGCCGGATGCAGCAGACGCAGCAGAGCTGGCGGTGCTGGAAGCGGTGGAAGAGCTGGTGCTGGAGCAAGCGGTCAGCACCAGGGCGGCGGACATACCTGCGGCCAGCAGGAAACTGCGGCGAGAGATCTTCTTCATATTCATACACTCCTCTTGTTATCCTAAAGCATAAGACGGGCACCGGGCCCGCAGGCCGCAAACAGACGATGCGGCGACAACACCGGGCATCTTCCCGGCAACAATTTGTAGTATAGTTTTTACAAAATCAAATGTCAAGCCTTGTGCAGAAAAGAGGAAGAATTGAAACCGATTTGAGATAACTTATGCAAAGTTCGACCAAAAACTGCGAATATATGCAGTGCATGACCTGCGGCAGCGATGCCGGGCCGGTCGGTCAACGGTCAAAAAAGTCCCGTCCGACCGACGCGTGCGGATGGACGGGACATATACGGGACAGCCAAGCCGAGCTGCGCTCACAGATACCGTGCGATCTCCTCTGCACTGCGCTTGGGCACACAGTAATCCCGGTTCTCGTCCAGGTAGTACTTGATGCCGGTGCTCTCGGTCATGGGGACCACATGGCTGGCGTGGGCCGGGTAGCCCAGGGCCACCATCGAGTGCAGTTTTTCGGTCTCGGCCAGACCCAGCAGCTGTGCCAGGCGGGGCCGGTCGATGGCGCCCATGATGCAGCTGCCCACCCCTTTGGCCCAGGCGGCCAGGGTCAGGTTGGCCAGGGCGATGCCGGTGTCGGTATCCAGGTCGCCGGGGATGGTGGTGTCCTGCACCACCGCCACAAAAAGGGTGGGCTGCTGGCCGGGTGCCGGGACGCCCTGTTCGGCAGGCAGGTAGGCCGCCCACTTGACCAGGGGCTGCACCCGGGCCACATCCTCGGGCCGGGCCACGATGACCAGCCGCACGGCCTGGCGGTTGGCCCCGCAGGAGGACAGCCGCACCGCCTCCACCATATCGTGGATCACGTCGGCAGGCACCGGTTTTGGATCGAACCGGCGGTAGGTGCGGCGGGTGGCGAGAAGCTGCATGATGTCCATAATGGGTCTCCTTTCACAAATTCAGTGCCCGGCTTCCTGCAACAGGTCCGCCAGGCTGCGGACGGTCAGGCCGCCCCGGCCGGTGACAGTCTCGGCGTGGAGCAGGGAAGAAAGCACGCTCTCCTCCACGCACTCGGCCGCCGCCCGGAACAGCAGGTCGATCTTGGTTTCCCCCACCGCCTGCAGGCTGAGCAGGCTCTGCTGGGGGTAGTGGGGGATCTTGTTGGCCGTGGAAAAGGCGATGACGATCTCGCCGCTGCCGTTGCCGCAGTAGGAACCGGTGCGGCTCAGGCCCACGATGGCCCGGCGGGCCACCCGGCCCAGCTGGCGGCAGGTGAGGGGGATGTCGGTGGCCAGCACCGTGATGATGGAGCCCTTGTCCTGGTGGGGCGCCACCTGGGGCAGCTGGCCCAGACGCTGGGCGATGGGCACTCCCGCCAGGATGAGGTCGTCAAAGCGGGCATGGTTGGAGAGGACCAGCGCCCCCAGATGGAAGGACTGGCCGTCCAGCTCCACCACCCGGGAGGAGGAGCCGATGCCCCCCTTCAGCCCGTGGCAACGCATCCCGCGGCCGGCGCCCACGGCGCCCTCGGCAAAGTCGGCCCGGCAGTCAGCCAGGGCGGCCAGGGCGTCAGCCTCGGTGACGTGCAGGCCCCGGATATCGTTCAGGCCGCTGTCGTTGCACTCGCACACCACCGGGTTGACGCTGCCGGTGCTCTCGCAGATGTCGGGGCAGCGCTCCAGCATATACCGCACCAGGGCGGTGGCCGCGGTGCCCACGCTGAGGGTGTTGGTGAACAGGATGGGGGTCTCGAGGGTGCCCAGCTCGTCGATCTGTACCAGGCCGATGGTCTTGCCAAAGCCGTTGATGACGCAGCTGGCCGCCGCTACCTTTTGGTGGAAGGTGTCCCCGGGGTGGGGCAGCAGGGCGGTGACGCCGGTCTGCACCTCCCCCTGTGCCAGGGTGCAGTGACCCACCGTCACCCCCGGCACGTCGCTGATCTTGTTGCGGGGGCCATGGGGCATGGTGCCCACACGGAACCCCCAACGGGCTTCTATACCCATAAAAGTACCTCCTGCACAAAGCAGGCCCGGCCCCAACAGGGCGGTCGGGAAGCCGGGCTGTTTTCAGACGCTGTCCATGGTGTCCAGGTCGTAGGGTGTGTTCTGGTAGACGTAGTAGTTCAGCCAGTTGGAGTAGAGCAGGTGGGCATGGGCCCGCCAGCGGAACAGGGGGCTCTGGCTGGGATCGTCGCCGGGATAGTAGTTTTGGGGCACCGCGATGGGCAGGCCCTTGGCCAGATCCCGGCGGTATTCGGTGTCCAGTGTCAGCTTGTCGTATTCGGGGTGGCCGGTGACAAAGATCTGCCGCCCGTTCTCGGTGCTCAGCAGGTAGGGGCCGGCCTGGTCGCTGGCAGCCAGGACCCGCAGTTCGGGCCGGGCCTGTACATCGGCCACGCAGATGCCGGTGTGGCGGCTGTGGGGCGCGTAGAACACCTCGTCAAAGCCGCGCACCAGGGGATTTGCGGGGCGCAGCACCCGGTGGGGGAAGATGCCGAACATCTTTTGGGGCAAAAGCTCCTTGCGCACGCCGTAGTGGTGGTAGAGGGCCGCCTGGGCCCCCCAGCACACATGCAGAGTGGAATAGACGTTGGTCTTGCTGTACTCCATGATCTCGCACAGCTCGGGCCAGTAGTCCACCTGCTCGAAGGGGATGGTCTCCACCGGCGCGCCGGTGATGATCATGCCGTCGAACCGCCGGCCCCGCACCTCGTCAAAGGTCTTGTAAAAGGCCTCCAGATGGGCGGGGGAGACATGGGTGGCGGAGTGGCTGGCCGTTTGCAGCAGGGTCATGTGGACCTGCAGGGGACTGTTGGCCAGCAGCCGCGCGATCTGGGTCTCGGTGGCGATCTTGGTGGGCATCAGGTTGAGGATGGCGATCTCCAGCGGCCGGATGTGCTGGGAAAGGGCCCGCTCCCGGTGCATGACAAAGATATTTTCGGCATACAGGGCCTGGTAGGCCGGCAGGGATTTGGGGATGATCAGGGGCATGGCGCAGCCTCCTTTGTGCGGGCTGGAGGCTCAGACCTTGTCCAGAGCCTGGGCGATGTCGGCGATCAGGTCTTCGCTGGCCTCCAGGCCGCAGCTCATCCGCACCAGCTCGGCGGGGACGCCGGCGGCCTTCAGCTGCTCATCGTTCATCTGCCGGTGGGTGCTGGAAGCGGGATTCAGGCAGCAGGTGCGCGCATCGGCCACATGGGTCTCGATGGCGGCCAGCCGCAGGGACTTCATGAAGGTGCTGGCTGCCTCGCGGCCCCCTGCCAGCCCGAAGGACACCACGCCGCAGCTGCCATGGGGCAGGTACTTCTGGGCCAGGGGATAGTAGGGGCTGGACTCCAGCCCGCAGTAGTCCACATAGGCCACTTTGGGGTGCTGTTCCAGGAAGCGGGCCACCGCCAGGGCGTTCTCGCAGTGACGGGCCATCCGCACGTGCAGGCTCTCCAGGCCCAGGTTGAGGATGAAGGCCGACTGGGGGGACTGGCAGCAGCCAAAGTCCCGCATCAGCTGGGCGGTCGCCTTGGTGATGAAAGCGCCCTCCCGGCCGAACCGCTCGGCGTAGGTGATGCCGTGGTAGCTCTCGTCGGGGGTGCACAGGCCGGGGAATTTGTCGGCGTGAGCCATCCAGTCAAACTTGCCGCTGTCCACGATGGCGCCGCCCACCGCTGCGCCGTGGCCGTCCATATACTTGGTGGTGGAGTGGGTGACGATGTCGGCGCCCCACGCAATGGGCTGGCAGTTGACCGGGGTGGGGAAGGTGTTGTCCACGATCAGGGGTACCCCGTGCGCATGGGCGGCATGGGCAAACTTTTCGATGTCCAGCACGGTCAGGGCGGGGTTGGCGATGGTCTCGCCGAACACGGCCTTGGTGTTGGGACGGAAGGCGGCGTCCAGCTCTTCCTCGGTGCAGGTGGGGGACACGAAGGTCACATCGATCCCCATTTTGGCCATGGTGACCGAGATCAGGTTGAAGGTGCCGCCGTAGATGGTGGAGGAGGAGACGATGTGATCCCCGCACTGGCAGATGTTGAACAGGGCGAAGAAGTTGGCCGCCTGCCCGCTGGAAGTCAGCATGGCGGCGGTGCCCCCCTCCAGAGCGGCGATCTTGCGGGCCACCGCGTCACAGGTGGGGTTCTGCAGCCGGGAATAGAAGTAGCCGTCGGCTTCCAGGTCGAACAGCTTGCCCATATCCTCGCTGGTGTCGTATTTGAAGGTGGTGGACTGGATGATGGGGATCTGGCGCGGCTCGCCGTTGCCGGGGGTGTAGCCCCCCTGCACGCAGATGGTATCGCGGTTCATGGCAAAGACTCCTTTCGTGACAAATCTTGTCGGATCGTTTTATAGACGACGTTATAAACGGATGGTTATTTTTTCAGGCGCTTGTCGCTGTGGTTGGCCAGGGCGGTGCCTACGGTCTGGAACAGCTGCACCAGCACGATCAGCAGCACCACGGCGATCAGCATGATGTCGGCCTGGTAGCGGTAGTAGCCGTAGGAAATGGCGATCTTGCCCAGGCCGCCGCCGCCGATGGCGCCCGACATGGCCGAATAGCCCAGGATGGTGGTCAGGGCGGTGGTCATGCTGGAGACAAGGCCGGGCAGGCTTTCGGGGATCATCACCTTGGTGATGATCTGGAAGGGGGTGGCCCCCATGCTCTGGGCCGCCTCGATGACGCCGGCGTCCAGCTCCCGCAGGCTGGTCTCCACCAGACGGGCCACAAAGGGGAAGGAGGCCACCACCAGGGGCACGATGGTAGCGTTGGTGCCCACGGTGGTGCCGATGATCAGCCGGGAGAGGGGGAACACGCAGATCATCAGGATCAGGAAGGGGATGCTGCGCAGGATGTTGATGACGATGTTCAGCCCGTGCATCAGCCAGCCGGGCAGAGGCAGAACGCCGTCCTTGTCCCCGGCCACCAGAAGCACGCCCAAAGGCAGCCCCAGCACCAGGGCAAACGCGGTGGAGAGCACCGTGATATAAAAGGTCTCCCACACGGCAAAAGCGAAATCATAGACGGTCACAGGCCGGACACCTCCTCAACAGTCACACCGGGCTGGGCTTTCATATAGGCAACGGCCTGGCGGGCCGCCTCCACGTCCCGGGGCAGACGCAGCAGCATACTGCCAAAGCACTGGGCGTTCAGGTCGCGGGTATCGGCGCTGAGCACGCTGACCAGGATGCCGGTATCGGCGGCCAGGCTGGCCACCAGGGGCTTCTCGGTGGAGGAGCCGTTGAAGGTCAGGCGCACCACATGGTCGTCGGGCGCAAAGGAAGCCAGCTCCCGGGAGGCCTTGCCCCCGCCGGGCGCCACCAGACGGCGGGCCGCCGGGGTCTTGGGCCGGGCAAAGATCTCCTGCACCGACCCTTCTTCCACCACGCGGCCGTGGTCCAGGATGGCCACACGGTCACAGATGGCCTCCACCACGCTCATCTGGTGGGTGATCACCACCACCGTGATGCCCAGTTTCTGGTTGATCTGGCGGATCAGGGTCAGGATGGAGCGGGTGGTGTCGGGGTCCAGGGCGCTGGTGGCTTCGTCGCACAGCAGCACCTTGGGGTCGGTGGCCAGGGCCCGGGCGATGGCCACCCGCTGGCGCTGGCCGCCCGAGAGCTGGGCGGGGTAGGCCTCTGCCTTGTCGGGCAGGCCCACCGTCTGCAGCAGCTCCCGCGCGCGCTTTTCGGCATCGGCCTTTTTGATGCCGGCCAGCTCCATGGGGAAACAGACGTTTTTCAGGCAGGTGCGCTGCATCAGGAGGTTGAACTGCTGGAAGATCATGGCGATCTTCTGGCGGCGCTGGCGCAGCTGGGCAGGGGTCAGGGATTCCATCGCGGTGCCGTCGATCACCACCGAGCCCTGGGTGGGCCGCTCCAACAGGTTGATGCAGCGCACCAGGGTGCTTTTGCCCGCCCCCGACATACCGATGATGCCGTAGATCATCCCGTCGGGGATGGTCAGGTCGATATCCTGCAGCGCCTCCACGGCGCCGTCCTTCATCTGGAAGGTCTTGGACAGATGCTTGATCTCAATCACGACAAGTGCTCCTTCGCGTTATCAGCCAAAGATGGCGTCCAGGCTGGTCTGCTTGCCCCCGTAGATGCCCATGGGCTCCACATGGATGCCTGCCACCGTCACCAGGTGGGTGCCGTTCTGCTCATTGAAGTCGTCCAGGTAGGGCTGGTGCTGGAAGTAGTTGGTGTCCACCTGGCCGTCCTCCACCACCGTGTTGGGGATGATATAGTCATCAAACTCCTGGATATCCAGGGTGATGCCCTTAGCCTCCAGGATGGGCACGCACACCTCCAGCACTTCGCAGTGGGGGGCGGGGGTGGCGGCGCAGCTGATGGTCTGGCCGTTCAGGGCCTCGTAGTCCACGGTGGGATCGTAGCCGTCGGTGGGGTTTTCCACCACCGACACCACGGCGCCCTTGTACTGCTCGGCCATATAGTCCTTCACCTGCTGGCTCTGCAGGGCGGCGGCCAGAGCCTTGATGAGGGGCAGCTCCTGGTTGCCCTCCTTGCACACCAGCACGTTGACGTAGTCGGAGGTGCCGTCCTCCATGGCCAGCGCCTGGGTCATGGGGTCCAGTCCGGCGGGGATGGCGTAGTTGGAGTTGATGACGGCGTAGTCCTCATCCTGCAGCACATTGGGCACCTGGGCGGCCTCCACCTCGTCGATCACCACGTTGTAGGGGTTCTCCACGATGTCGTTTTTGGTGGCGGTGATGCCGGCGTCCTCGCTGAGGGTGAAGAAGCCGTTCTTCTCCAGCAGCCGCAGGGCGCGGGCCTCGTTGGTGGTGTCGTTGGGCACTGCGATGTGGAACTGGGTGCCGTTGGCGGAGCCGCCTGCGCCACAGGCGGCCAGGGCGGCGGCTGCGGCAGCCGCGCCGGTGACTTTCAGGAAATTGCGGCGAGTGATCTTGGACATGATGAAACTCCTCTTTTCATAAAGTTGGATGATGGGCCGGGGCGGAAAAGAAAAACTCCCGTCCCCACAGGTCTAAAAAACCTGCAAGGACGGGAGCAGAATGCTTCCGTGGTACCACCTTGGTTTACCGCCCCCTTGCGGGGTACGGCCTCGATGCTGCGGCGGCAGGGCGGACCCATGGCGCGACAGCCGGACGCTGTAACGGGCGCACCCGTCGCAGGCTTGGCGCTCTTGCCCCTCGCCCGCGCGGCTCCGAGACCATTTTCAGCCCCCTGTTCCCCGCCTGCTCTCACCGTCCAGGCTCTCTGGTAGAGGTCAATGCGAAGGCCTACTCTTCTCTTCACAGCCAATTTTATGATATCGTTTTTATTGTAGCCGCGTCGGGCTGTTTTGTCAACAGGCAAAAGCAAATCTTTTTTGCCAACTCCTGCCCTTGAGATGCGGCGGCCTTCGTGGTAAAGTATAGGCAGACGACGCGAGGGGAGCTATGCGCCCCCGCAAAACGATAGGAGGAGCGTATGGCGCAGCCCATTCAGCTTTATCCCGACGGCGAGGAGCGCCGCCGGATCATGGATTTTATTATGGCGGCAGGGCAGACCCTGCTGGAGAACGGGGCGGAGGTGTTCCGGGCCGAGCAGACCATGCAGATCATGGCCCGCAGCCTGCACCTGCGGGAGTTCCACGTCTATGTGCTGACCAACGGCATCTTTGCCAGCGCCGGCACCGCCGAGATCAGCGAGGTGCGCAATGTGCCCCAGCGCACCACACACCTGGGGCGGGTGGCCGCCGTCAATGAGCTGTCCCGGGAGCTGGCGGCAGGGCAGGTGGGCCTGGACGAAGCCGAGCGGCGCCTGGTGGCCGCGCGGCGGATCCCCTTCCCCAACGTCAAGGCCCAGGTGCTCAGCGGCACCGTGGGATCGGCGGCCTTTGCGCTGATGTTCGGCGGAGGGCTGGGGGAAGCTGCGGCCGCCGCTGCTGGGGGCTGCCTGGTCAGCCTTTACTTATGGACCTGCCGGCGGCTGCCGGCGCTGTTCCTCAAACTGACGGGGTCGGGGCTGATCACTCTGGTGTGCATCGCGGTGTGCGGGGCGCTGGGGGCCAGCGTCAACCATGCGGCCATCGGCGCGCTGATGATCCTGACCCCCGGCGTGGCCTTTACCATGTCCATCCGGGACTTTGTGAAAGGGGACTATCTCTCGGGCACCATCCGGATGATCGACGCGGTGCTGGTGGCCGCGTGCCTGGCCTGCGGCACCGGCCTTGTGCTGCGGGCTTATACCATGCTGACAGGGGTGGTGGTCGTATGACGGCGCAACAAGTGTTGGAGCTGGTGCGGCAGCTGTTCCTGGGCGGGGTGGGCACTTTGTGCTTTGGCATCCTGTTCGGCATCCCCCGCAAATGCTACCTGGCCTGCGCCGCCACCGGCGCGGTGGGCTGGCTGACCTATGAGCTGGCCGTCATGCTGGGGATCGGGGCGGTCACCGCCAACCTGCTGGCGGCCATCCCCCTGACGCTGCTGGCTCGCATCTTTGCCATCACCCTCAAAGCCCCGGTGACGGTGTTTTTGCTGTGCGGCATCTTCCCCCTGGTGCCCGGTGCCGGCATCTACTACACGGCCTATTACTTCATCCAGAACGACAACCTCCAGATGGCGGCCAGCGCCGCCGACACCGTTAAGATCGCCGCAGCCCTGGCCATCGGCATCTCCCTGGTGCTGGGCCTGCCTCTGCCCGGCCCCAAAGCCCGGAAGGATAAATGAAAGGGGATGCAGGCTGTCAGCAAAAGGATATCGTGGGATAAAGGATCGATTTGGTTTGGACCTGAGGGCGCAGAGGTATCCTGTTTGCGGAAGAATCCTCCTGTTTGCGCGAAAATGACGGGCTTTTTTGAAAAAAGAAACGATATATAGATGTTTCGCCTTTTTGGGCCAAGTTGACGCTGAAAAAAACCAAACGTATAATGAATAGAAACAGCGCGTTATTTTACGGAATGGCTTTGGCCCAGAAAGGAACAGACGATGACAGAACGGGAAATCCAGAACCACGCGATCCAGCAGCTTTTACAGGATTGCGACCGCGCCAGGATGGTCAATGAGGAGAACTTATACAGCATTCTGCGCAGCAATGCAGATACGGATTATGGCCGCCGGCATCACTTTGCGCAACTGAAGAGCGTAGAGGACTACCGGGCCGCAGTACCTGTTACGGAATACAGCGACTATCCGGATCTTTCCGCCCATCCTGAGCGGTATACGGCTCTGCCCATCTGCTGCACCCTTACCACATCCGGGACCACCGGCAAACAGAAAGAGATCCCCATCTCCCATGTCTCGATGGAGCGATATGGTCCATATTTGCATGACATGATCTATTATCTGGTGGGAGGACGCCAGGGGCCTCACCTGCATACCAGCATTTTCCGCCCGGCTGTGAATGGCCGGATGCTCATGTCCTCGGCCTATTATACGTTCCTGCGGGAAGCGGGATATCTGGACGTCAGCACCTATCTGGGAGGGGAAGATCTGCTGTTCTGCGGTCAAATCGATCAGGTGGCCTATGTGAAACTGTGGCTGGCTCTGGGCTGTCGGGATCTAGTGAGCATACAGTCCATCTTTTTGTACGATGTACTGATCCTGTTCAGCTATCTGGAAGAAAACTGGCGTATGCTGCTGGACGATATGCGCAGCGGTACGTTCTCCGTGCCTCTGGAGTCCTGGGTGCGTCAGCGACTGCTGTGCCATCCCGTAAGCCCGGAGCGGCTGGAGGAACTGGAAAAGATCCTTGCTGGCGGATTCGGCACACCCATCGCTCGCCGTCTGTGGCCCGAGCTGCGGGTCGTGGTTGGCAATGGAAGCAAGGCGTTCACCTTGCAGATCGAGGCATTGAAGCGCTACACGGGAAGCCTGCCTCTTGAATACTATTCTTATGGCCTGTCGGAATGCCTGCCCGGGATCCCCACCCGCCTCGACAGCGAGGATTTTACTCTGCTGCCCCGCAGTGCTTTCTATGAGTTTATGAGAGAGGATGGCAAGCTCTGCCTGGAGCAGGAGCTGGAAGTGGGGCGCCGCTACGAACTGGTCCTGACCACCTTTTCGGGTCTGTACCGCTATCGCTCCCAAGACCTTTTGGAGATCGTGGGCTGGAACGGCCAGTCTCCGGTGTTCCATCTGCTGGGCCGCAGAGGTTATATGCTGAATGTTGCGGGTGAAAAACTGGATGATGCCACGGCCCGCGCTGCGGTGGCTCTCTGGGCCAAAGAGCAGGGGCTGCAGGTTTTGGATTGTTCGCTTGGCATTGACAGCAGCCGTTATCCGTGCAGCTATTGCCTGTTTGCTGAGGCGGAGGGTCAGCCGCGTCCCGGCTTTGCAGATCGTTTTGACAAAGCTTTGGCGCAGCAGGCGCCCGATTATGAAGATGTGCGCCGTCTGGGTCTGCTGGCGGCCCCCCGCGTCTACCTGCTGCACAAGGGGGAGATCGGCGGCTTTTTGGCGCAGAGCGCGAAAGGAAATGCACACAGCAAGCCCCATCTGTTTCTGAGCCAGGAACAGACGGCGGATCTTGTCCGTAAAGTCGGCAAATAGGAGGAGGTAGGGAAAGGACGCCATGAAACGTGTATCCAAACTGAGCCTGCGCTTCTTTTTGGGCTGTGTCCTTTTGGGAGCGCTGATCTGCTTCTCCACGTGCGTAGTGGGATATTTCCAGTACCGGGATTCGATCCGCAGCCAATACAGCGCGCAGGCGTACAGCACCGCGGAGGTGGCGGCATCTTATGTGAGCGGTGAGGATCTGCACCGTTATGTGCAGCTGGTGACGGGGTACCATGATGGAACGGTGACGGAGGCGGAGATCGCTGCGGTAAGCGAGAGCGGTGCATACCAGCAGGCCAGCAGGCAGATGAACGACTTGCAGGTGGCTATGGGAGCCAGTGACATCATGGTCTTTGTCCTGGATGAGGAAGAACTGCTGTCTTATAACGGCACCCGGGAAAACTGGGAACCTCTGCTGTACATTTTCGACAACAACGACAACGCCTCATTGTCTTATCGTATAGGGGACAGGGGCAGCTTTAAGCCGGAATTCATCGAGGATCTGTATCGGATCGGTACCACCGGCCAGCGGGTGGACAACTATTTCTTTTCAAAAGGGGAATACGGCTACAATACGTCGGCGATCCTGCCGCTGCTGGATGAGGACGGGTCGGTGCTGGCCATCGTAGCGGTCGAGATGCCGATGGCTACCCTGAATGCACGTCTGGCCCGGTACATGATTGCCTCCATCCTGACGACTGTAGTCATCACCCTGACATTTGTGTTGCTCTATATGGTCTATCTGTATCGCAGGGTGGTGCGCCCGGTGGAGGCTGTCACCCGAGCAACGGCGCAATTTGCAGAGGATCACACCCGACTCAGCACAGAGCTGGAACAGGTGCGGACAAAGGACGAGATACAGACTCTGGCTGCCAGTGTGCTCAAGATGGAAACCGACCTGAACCGGTATATCGATGACCTGACCCGTATCACCGCAGAAAAAGAGCGGGTAAGCGCCGAGCTCAACGTTGCGGCCAAGATCCAGTCGGATATGCTGCCTCGGGTCTTTCCCGCTTTCCCGGAGCGGGAAGAATTTGACATCTATGCCTCGATGGACCCGGCCAAAGAAGTGGGCGGCGATTTCTATGACTTTTTCCTGGTGGACAAGGATCATCTTGCTCTGGTGATAGCGGATGTATCCGGCAAAGGAGTACCGGCGGCCCTCTTTATGATGATTTCCAAGACGCTGATCAAGAACGCGGCACAGTCGGGCTTGTCTCCCAAAGAGGTACTGGAAAAAGTCAACAACCAACTCTGCGAAAACAATGACGCCGAGATGTTCGTTACGGTATGGCTGGGCATCCTGGAAATCTCCTCCGGTCGGATGATTTGTGCAAATGCGGGTCATGAGTTTCCGGCCATTCGCAGGAAAGATGGACGGTTTGCCCTGTATCAGGACCGGCATGGATTTGTGCTGGCTGGTATGGAAAATATGCGGTATAAGGAGTATGAGCTGCAGCTGTCGGCAGGCGACGCTTTGTTCGTCTATACGGACGGCGTGCCTGAGGCTACCAATGGGGACAACGTTTTGTTTGGCGCTGACCGTATGCTGGAAGCGCTGAATGTATGCCCGGACAGCACCGGCCAGCAATTGCTGTGGAACGTGCGCGGTGCGATAGACTACTTCGTGGGCAGCGCCCCGCAGTTTGATGACATAACCATGCTTGCCCTCACCATAACAGACCCGCCGGCACAGCAGCCCGGGGCAGAAGGATTTACAACTGGGTCCTGCGATTTTGTGTGAGGATCCGGGGCAGTTCGGATCGCTTCGGCAGGCGCCCGTGCGGCAATGGAAGGTTGGCAAGGGGGCAAAAATGCAGGAAAATAATCCCATCGTCCAAAACAAAAGCCGGCAGGTCCCTGCCGGCTTTTGCTTTTTGCATGATAAGTGGTCTTATCGCTTTTTGGGGTGGGCGGAGCGCTTTTTGCGCACCGAATAGCCAAAGGTGCCGAGGCGCTTGCCCAAAGCCCGGTATTCTCCGTGGTTGTAGGCGATCAGGCCGGCCCGGTCCAGCCGGAGCTTGCCCTCGCTGTCCAGCAGGCTCTCGTCCACGCACACCCCTTCCACCACCGCCAGGAACAGCTCGTGGCTGCCCAGGGGGATGGTCTGGGTCACCCGGCACTCGAGGGCCAGAGGGCTTTCGGCCAGGATGGGGCAATCGGGATGGACGGTCCCCGGCTCGGCATGGAGGCCCAGGGCGGCGAACTTGTCCACATCCCGGCCGCTCTTGACCCCGCACCAGTCCACCGCCCGCACCAGCCCTTCGGTGGGCAGGTTGACCGCAAAGACGCCGCTGTCTTTGATCAGGCCGTAGCTGTACCGCTCGGGCCGGATGCTCACCGACACCATGGCGGGCCGGGTGCAGATGGTGCCCGCCCAGCCCACTGTGATCAGGTTGGGCTTTTCGATGCTGCCGCAGGACACCAGCACCGGGGGGACCGGGTTGAGAAGGGCCGCGCCCTTCCAGCTCTGTTTGCTCATCCGTGATACTTCCTTTCATAGGGCTGCCAGGTGCGCTCGCTGATGATATAGCGGGGCCGGGCTTTGGTCTCCATATAGATCTTGCCGATGTATTCTCCGATCACGCCCAGGCACACCAGCTGGATGCCGCCCATCAGACAGACGATGCAGATGGTGCTGGCCCAGCCGGCCACCGTGCTGCCCAGCACCCCCAGCACCACCGCCCAGACCACCCCGATGAAGCTCAGGATGCTGAACAGCAGCCCCACCCCGGTGATCAGCCGGATGGGTTTGTTGGACAGGCTGGTGATGCCGTCGAACGCCAGGCCCAGCATTTTGGACAGGGGATAGTGGCTTTCCCCGGCCAGGCGCTCATGGCGCTCGTAGGCCACCGTCTCACTGGGGAAGCCCGCCAGCGGCACCATCCCGCGCAAAAAGATATTCACTTCGTGGTAATCCGCAAAGTGCTCCAGCACCCGGGCGCTGATCAGCCGGTAGTCGGCGTGGTTGAACACGATGTCTGCGCCCAGCAGGTTCATCAGGTGGTAGAAGCCCTCGGCGGTGAACCGCTTGAAAAAGGTATCGGTATCCCGGCGGCTGCGCACCCCATACACCACCTCGGCCCCGGCCAGGTATTTGCGCACCATCTCGTCCATGGCGTTGATGTCGTCCTGACCGTCGCAGTCGATGGAGATGGTCACATCGCACTGGTCTTTGGCCTCCATCAGCCCGGCCAGCACGGCGTTCTGGTGGCCCCGGTTGCGGCTTTGGCTGATGCCGATGTAGTGGGGGTCCTGCTGCGCGAACTGGCAGATCAGCTGCCAGGTGCGGTCTCTGGAGCCGTCGTTCACAAAGCAGACCCGGCTTTTGTCGCTGATGAGGCCCTGCGCCGTCAGATCCAGGATCTTGTGCAGAAACTGCGGCGCGGTGATGGGAAGCACTTCTTCTTCGTTGTAACAAGGAATGATGATCCAGAGGATCGGTTTTCCGCTCATGACAGATATTCTCCTTTTCGTGCAGGTTCACTGCGACAGCTTGCGCAGCCCGTCGGGGTCCCGCAGCTTGAAGCTGCTGCGGTAGGTGTCCAGAAGGCCCTCCCGCTGCATCCGGCCCAGTTCCCGGCTGAGGGCGCTGCGGTCGCAGTTGAGGTAGTCCGCCAGCTGGGCCCGGGTGAAGGGGATGCGGAAGGTCAGCTGCCCCGCCCGCTCGGCTTCACTGAGCAGGTAGGACGAGACCTTGGCCCGCAGGCTGCGCAGCAGCAGCAGATCCACCCGGCGGGCCAGCATGAAATATTTGTCGCTGATGGTGCGCACCAGGTTTTGCAGCACCAGCTGCTGGGCGGCGCTGCCGTCGGGGTGCAGCAGCCGCTGGTAGGGGATCAGCAGCACCTCACAGGGGGCCCGCGCGATGACGGTGACAGGGCTGCACAGGCTGGAGCCACCCAGCACGTCTCCGTAGATCCCGCCGGGGCCCATCTGGGTGATGGGCAGGCGGCTGCCGTCGGGGGCCAGGCGCGCCGCCTCGATCCATCCCGACAGGATCACCCCCACGCAGTGGTTGGGCACGCCGGCCTGCACCAGTACGGCGCCCCGGTTGTAGCTGCGGCGTACCGCGCCGATCTGGGCCAGCAGCCCGGTCAGGGCCTCGGCCTCCAGCCCGCTGAACAGCGGGGTCGATTGTAAAAGGGTCAGTTCGTTTTGCATAGGCTTTTCCCACCAGCCGTGCCTGCCCCCGGATGGAAGGCGCTTGCAGGCTTTCTGTTGCGTGTGCAACGGTAATTTCCTTCTTATTATAGTAGAATGATGGCTGCAAAGCAAATGGTTTTGTGCATTTTTTGAAAATTGTAAAAATCCCCGGGCTTCCGGCGCGTCCCGTCGTGCCGGCCGTCCCAAGGAAAGAAGGAACCAGATCATGAAAAGAATCGTTTCCCTGTTGCTTTCTGCGGCCATGCTGCTGGGCCTGGCCGCCTGCGGCGGATCTTCCGGCGCGGTGTCTTCCGGTGCGGCGTCCAGCCAGGCCGCGCCGGCCCCGTCCAGCCAGGCGGTTTCCCCGGAGGCCGCATCCAGCCAGGCGGCCCAGCCGCTGACGGCCCAGACGGTGCGCATCGCCGGCCTGAAGGGCCCCACCACCATGGGCCTTGTCAATCTGCTGCCCATGAAGGAGGCGGGCACAGCCGCTCTGGACTATGACCTGCAGCTCTACGGCGCCGCCGACGAGATCGTCCCGCTGCTGACCAAGGGTGAACTGGATATGGCGGCCATCCCCGCCAACCTGGCCGCCACCCTCTACCAAAAGACCGAGGGCGCCATCCAGGTGATGGCGGTCAACACCCTGGGGGTGCTGTATGTGGTGGAAAAGGGCGATACCATCCACTCGGTGGCTGACCTGGCCGGGCGCACCATCCTGTCCACCGGCAAAGGCACCACCCCTGAATATGTGCTGCGCTACCTGCTGGAGCAGAACGGCCTGGACCCTGACACGGATGTGACCATCGAATTTTACAGCGAGGCCACCGAAGTGACCGCCCAGATGGCGGTGGCGGAGGACGCCGTCGCGGTGCTGCCCCAGCCCTATGTCACCAGCGCCTCGATGCAGGACGATACCCTGCGGGTGGCTCTGGACCTGACAGAGGAGTGGGACAAGGTGTGCGACACCCAGCTGATCACCGGCGTGACGGTGGTGCGCACTGCGTTTGCGCAGGAGCACCCCGATGTGGTCGCGGCCTTCCTGGAGGAATACGCGGCCAGCGTAGACGCCGCCAACAACGACCTGGACGGCACCGCCGCCCTCTGTGAGGAGCAGGGCGTGGTAGCCAAGGCGGCCATCGCCAAGGCGGCCCTGCCTGCCTGCAACATCGTCTGCATCACCGGCGACGAGATGCGGGCCGATGTGGAGGGCTACCTGCAGGTGCTCTGCGACGCTGACCCCGCCTCGGTGGGCGGCGCCATGCCCGACCAGGGTTTCTACTGGCTGGGCTGAGACCGGCCTGAACCCCGGCAAATCCCATCCGGCCTGGATGCGCCCTGCGTCCGGGCCGGATTTTTGCTTTACACGGGCGGGCCTTTTGGTTTATACTGCACTGGAAAAGGAGGTGCTGGGGTGAAAACGAAAAAGAGATCCTGGCTGGCCCGGCTGGCTGCGGTGGCCTTCTGGCTGGCGCTGTGGCAGTGGGCCGCGGCGGCGGTAGGGCAGGAGGTGTTCCTGGTGTCCCCGGTACGGGCCCTGTCCACCCTGGTGGGGCTGCTGCCCACAGGGGCGTTCTGGGGACGGGTGGCCTTCAGCAGCGGGCGCATCCTGCTGGGGTTTGGACTGGGGTGCCTGTGCAGCGCGGCTCTGGCGGTGGCCGCCCGGCTGTCCGGTGCCGTGGAGGTGCTGCTGGAGCCCATCATCCAGCTGGTCAAGGCCACCCCGGTGGCCAGCTTTGTGATCCTGGCCCTGGTGTGGGTGCGGGGCCGGGAACTGAGCATCCTGATCAGTTTCCTGATGGCGGTGCCGGTCCTGTACAGCGCCCTGCGCACCGGCATGGCCAGTGCGGATGCCCAGCTGCTGGAGATGGCCCGGGTGTTCCGGCTGCCCTGGGGCCGCAGGCTGCGGGCCATCTGGCTGCCCGCCGTGCTGCCCGCCTTCCGGGAGGGGTGCCGCACCGCCCTGGGCCTGTGCTGGAAAAGCGGCGTGGCCGCCGAAGTGATCGGTCTGCCCGACGGCAGCATCGGGGATGCGCTGTATAGGGCCAAGATCACCCTTTCCACCGGGGAACTGTTTGCCTGGACCTTTGTCATCATATGCCTGTCCGCCGCTTTTGAAAAGGGGTTCCTGGCCCTGCTGGGCGTGGCGGTGCGCCGGGTCTGTGGGGAGGAACAGCCATGAGCCTGCGTGTAGAAAATCTGACCAAAGCCTTTGGGGAACATCTGCTGTTCCGGCAGCTGCGTTTTACGATCGACGGGCCTGCAGTGCTGTGGGCACCCAGCGGCTGGGGCAAAACCACCCTGCTGCGGATCCTGATGGGGCTGGAACAGCCCGACAGCGGACGGGCCGACGGGGTGGGGCGGGTGGCCGCCGTCTTTCAGGAGGACCGCCTCTGCCCCCAGCTGACGGCGGTGGACAACGTTCTGCTGGTTTTGCCCGACGGCAGGGCGCAGCGGCAGGACGTGCAGGCGGATTTTGCCTTTTTGGGGATGGAAGGGGAGGCCCTGACCCTGCCTGCGTCCCGGCTGTCCGGAGGGCAGAAGCGGCGGGCCGCCCTGCTGCGCGCCCTGTGGGCCAGAGCGGACACCCGCCTGTTCGACGAACCCTTTACCGGCCTGGACCCCGCCGCCATGGAAAAGGCTGCGGATCTGCTGGTCCGCCGCTGTGCAGGCGCGCCCGCCCTGCTGGCCACCCATGACCGCGCCGCCATCCAGGCTTTGGGCTGGCCGGTGCTCCGCCTGGATGAGCTGGCCGGCCGGTGAGATCGAGCCTCCACGATGCCAAAAGCGCACGCGAAAGCGTGCGCTTTTTTGCTGCCTCCGAATCCCCTGCGCCCGAAGTTAGGGAATGCGAACTAAAGAAAATAAAGAAAAAATGGAAAAATTTGAAATTGGGTCTTGACACCGGGGGGGGTATGTTATGATAGGCACACAAAGGAAAGGACCTTCCTTTGAACCTGTTTTGGGTCTCTATCTTTTATACACCATAAGGAGGAAAAATTCATTATGAAACTCAAGAAGATTGCTTCTCTGGCGCTGGCCGGCATCATGGCCGTCAGCATGCTCACCGCTTGCGGTGAGGGCACCAGCAACAGCGGCTCTTCTAGCAGCGAGAATACCAGCACTGCTTCTGGCTACTCTGCTATGCTGGGTGAGAAGGCTGCTAAAGCCCTGAGCAGCAGTGACCGTGATAAGATTGTCTCTTTCGCTGACAATGCAGATGATCAGAAGGCTCTGGAAAAGGTTGTTCTTAACAATGTTGCACAGAGCAGTGTTCAAAATATTCTGAGAGATGTGGCGGGTGTTAATGGTACTTGGAATACGGGCGATCCGACTATTCGTACTGTTGATGCTGACTTTGCAAATGAGATTGAGGCAGTTGGTGGTGTTTCGGCTGTGGATACATGGGCTGCTTCTGTGAATGATGACACATTTGCAAGTGTTTGGGTTGCAAGTGGCGACATTTCGATGAATACAGTTTTGGATACTGTGTTCGATACGCTGGAAAACGACTTTAAGGCTCTTAAGAAAGATGACGTTTTTCAGACCTTAGTCGATGTTAACTATACCTATGATGTTGCTGTGAGCGTTGTGAATGTGCCTGTAACATACAATACCAACAGAAGTGGCTCTGTCAACTTCGTTGCTGTGTCGATTGTCCGCGACGCTGAGATTGCTTAAAACTTTACTTATAACACCCCCGGGGCACCATACCGGGAGATGATATAAGGGGCGGGCGGGTGCCAGAGACCACCTGCGCGCTCGGGTAAAACACCCATCCGATGTGGCGGCAAAGAGGAATAGAACCATATTCCTTCTGTTGTTGATCGCACCAAAACAAAAGAACTTTTGCGTCAC
>NZ_NFHX01000020.1:0-43194 GCF_002161515.1 Faecalibacterium sp. An58 | reverse complement strand
CTCAGCACGCAATCGCTTGCGTCCTGTGAATTACTTTTTGGAATTTTAAGTGTTTCCAACACTTTAAAGGTTCCGTTACAAGTATTCGATATTGTTCAATTTTCAAGGTCCTGCGCCGCTCTGTCTCTCGACCGGCGACCTGTTTATTTTACCACATCCGCCTTTGCTTGTCAAGCTCTTTTTTGAAGCTTTTCGCAAGCTCTTTTGCGTTTTGTGGGCGCCCCGCTGGGCGCTCATGTATAGTACTACTCTTTCCTCCTTTTGTCAACCCCTTTTTTCAACTTTTTGGGAGTTTCTTGGCCCTTGACATTTCCGCCCCCTTCCCGGTATGATACAGATACCTATAATAATTGAAGGAAGTGGATCGTATGCCCTGCGTTACTGTACGGGGATGCCGGATCGGGGAAGGGCGGCCCAAAGTCATCCTGCCCATCGTAGAACAGGACCGGACGGACATCCTTGCCCGCGGACGGGCCTTTGCCGGCCTGGAGGCCGACTGTGTGGAATTCCGGGCCGACTGGTTCAGCGGCTGGCGGAATGCGGACGCCCTGGCCCGGTGCCTGACCGGACTGCGGCAGGCCGTGGGAGAAAAGCTGCTTTTGGTCACCCTGCGCACCCGGCCGGAGGGCGGCCAGGCGGATGCCGCGCCAGAGGAATACGACGATTTCTGCCGCCGGGTGTGCGCCGGCGGCTGCGCCGACCTGCTGGACATCGAGTTCCTGCCCGCCGGGGAGAGGCTGCCCGGCCTGATCGCCGCCGCCCATGCCCGGGGGGTGGCGGTCGTCTGCTCCAGCCACGATTTTTCCGGGACGCCGTCCTGCCGGGAAATGGTGGACCGGCTGTGCGCCATGCAGCGGGCCGGAGCCGACCTGCCCAAGCTGGCGGTCATGCCCCAGAGCCGCCGGGACCTCCTTGCCCTGCTGGCCGCCACCGCCGAGATGGCCGAACAGCACCCGGCCACCCCCGTCATCACCATGAGCATGGGGGCGCTGGGCGGCATCAGCCGGCTCTGCGGCGAGGCGATGGGCTCCGCCATGACCTTTGCCTGCGCGGGCAAGGCCAGCGCGCCCGGCCAGATCGAGCTGGATGTCCTGAACCCCGTGCTGGACCGGCTGCGGCTGGAACCGCTGCCGTAAAAGCAAAACGCGGCGCCGCCTTTGCGCCGCGCCGTGTTTCGGTCTGTGTCCGGATGGCCGCCGCCCTCCGTTTATTTCCGGCCCTTGCCGGTCAGTTTGCCCAGGGCCACCTTCCAGCGGGGGTAGCCCCAGCGCGGGTCGTCGGTGAAATCGTCGGCCAGCTTCCAGGGAAAGATGCCGTCGTCGAAGTAGAGGCTCCCGTCCTCCCCCACCCGGGTCAGCTTTTTGGGCAGGTACTGCTCATCGTAGTAGCCTCTCTTGGGGCGGGACCAGTGCAGGGTGCCGTCGGGGTCCATCCCGTCGCACCACACCCCAAAGACAAAGGTGGCCGCCTCGCCGTAGCAGTGCTGCTCAAAGCGGATCTTCCCGTCGTAGTAGAACTTCATGACTTCCAGCGTGCCCGATTCCTTTTTGCCGTCCCGGCCCAGCACCGGACGGTAATCCTGCTGATAGCGGCAGCCGCAGTGCCTGCCGGCAAAGTCTTTGGCATCGTATCCCATATGAATCCTCCCTTGTGTTCGCTGCGCCTGTGATCCTGTTTCTTTTATGATAGCAGACCTTTTTTGTTTTCACAAGGGCCAAAATGGCGCTGCGGCGGACTGAGTCTTTTCAAATCCCCGTTCCCGTGCTATACTGTTTGCATATCCAGACGAGGAGGTAAAAGGATGCGGTTTTCTACCAAGAGCCGGTACGGCCTGCGCCTGATGGCCGAGCTGGCCTGTTCCACTTCCGGGCGTGCTATGCCCTTGAAGGAGATCAGTGAGCGGCAGCATCTCAGCCTGAAATATCTCGAACAGCTGGTCACGCCCCTGGCCAAGGCAGGCCTGGTCAAGAGCGAGCGGGGCAGCCAGGGCGGATACCGCCTGGCCCGGGACCCCGCCCGGATCACCGCGGGGGAGATCATCGCCGTGATGGAGGGCAGCGTCGCCCCCATCCCCTGCCTGGAGAGCGAGATCAACGAGTGCCCTCTCTCGGACCAGTGCGCCACGCTGCCCTTCTGGGCCGGGCTGGACGAGGTGATCAACCAGTATCTCGAGAGCGTCAGCCTGGCCGACATCGCCAAAAGCATGATGGAAAAACCGGGCGGCGCCTGCGCCTGTGCAAAAAATCGGGCTTTGGGCGAAAAAACACCTTGACATTTCCCGCCAAATCAAGTATAATAAGCAGGCATTCGACGGAATGCCGGGTGTATAGGGGTATAGCTCAGTTGGTAGAGCAGCGGTCTCCAAAACCGCGTGCCGTGAGTTCGAGACTTACTACCCCTGCCAAGAGCACAGTGCCAGCCGGCGCTGTGCTTTTTCTTTTTGTGCCGCCGGGCCGGACCCTATCCCGCGGCCCTGCATAGAATGAGGCACAGACGGAAGGAGCTGCTGGTATGGATCTTGAATATCTGCTGCTGTTGCAGCGCCTGCGGGAAAGCGCGGGCGCGGTGCTGACGCCCCTGATGGAGCTTGTCAGCGATCTGGCCGCCAGTCCGGCGACGGTGGCGGCGGCGGCCTTTGTCTTTTGGGCGGTGGACCGGCATTTCGGCAATTTCCTGATGATGAACTATGTGGGCAGCAGCCTGCTGACCCAGGTCATCAAGCTGACCGCCTGCGTCTACCGTCCCTGGGTGCGCGACGCGCGGCTCCATCCGGCGCCGGGCGCCCTGGATACCGCCACCGGCTATTCCTTTCCCTCGGGGCACACCCAGAGCGCCATGGCCATCTACCGCAGCATCGGCCTGTGGTACGGCAAAAACCGGCCCTGGCTGGCGCGGCTGATGGGGGCCATGGTTTTGCTGACCGCCTTTTCCCGCAACTATCTGGGGGTGCACACCTTCCAGGACGTGGCGGCCAGCATCCTGCTGTGCGGGGCGTATCTGTGGCTGAACGGCCGTCTCATGGAGCGTGTGGAGCGGCAGCCCGGCCTGGACGCGGCGGTGGCCGCCGGCGGGATGGCGGCCGCCCTGCTGGCGGTGGTCTGGTTCTCCTGCAAGAGCTACCCCATGGACTACCTGGACGGCGTGCTGCTGGTGGACCCCCTCGCCATGATGGAGGACGGCTTTATGGCGGCGGGGCTGGTGTTCGGCTTTTACCCCGGCTGGCTGATCGAACGGCGCCGGCTGCGCTTTTCCACCCGGGAGCACCGGCCCTGGCAGTTCGCCCTGGCGGGGGCGGCGCTGATCCCCATGCTGGGGCTGTATCTGCTTTTGCCCCGCGCCCTGGCGCCGGTCTGCGGCGCTCTGTGGGCCGAGTTTATCAGCTGCGCGCTGCTGGCTTTCTACGTCATGGCCGCCGTCCCCGCCCTCATCTGCCGCATCCAGCGCGGCGCGCGCCGGGCCGGCTGACCCTGCCCCTTCGGGGGCTTTTTTTCGTATCCGCGTCCTTTTAAAAAAATCGAAAATTGGCCCTTGACAACACCGCCCCCGGCTGGTATAATAAAGCACGTTCCGGCGGTCAGACGCCGGCGGCCATCGCAAGTATGGCCCGGTAGCTCAGTTGGTTAGAGCACCAGCCTGTCACGCTGGGGGTCGTCGGTTCGAGCCCGATCCGGGTCGCCATATGCTGCTATAGCTCAGTTGGTAGAGCGCATCCTTGGTAAGGATGAGGTCTCCAGTTCAAATCTGGATAGCAGCTCCAGGCACAGCCCTTCCAAAGCGGTCTGCTTTGGAGGGGCTTTTTTGTTTGCCCTCCGGCCCTGTATGGGCGCATCTGCCGGTTTTGGGCCGCCGCGGCCCCGGCTTTTGTCCCAAAGCGCCAAAAAACGCCTGCTTTATTGACGAACGGCCTTCGGAGGACTAATATAAAAAGGGGAAGTTAACGGCATGCAACTTCCCGGTTTGGAGGTGTGAAAGATGTATTTGAAGGACGCACAGATCGGGCGGACCTACATTGTGGAAAAGATCGGCCTGCCCTTCCAGCTCGAACGCCGGCTGGAGGCGCTGGGCATGACCAACGAGACCCCTGTCTCGGTGCTCAACCGCAAGGGCAAGGGCATCCTGATCATCAAGCTGCGGGGCACCCGCTTCGCGCTGGGGTATAACATTACCAAAAACATCGAAGTAAAGGAAGGTGAGCCCCATGCCTGAGCGCAGCGGACACGACATGACCATCGGCTTCATCGGCAATCCCAACTGCGGCAAGACCACCCTGTTCAACGCCTACACCGGCGCCAACCTCAAGGTGGCCAACTGGCCGGGGGTCACGGTGGAAAAGGTGGAGGGCGCCGTCCGGCACCACGGCCTGAACATCCATCTGGTGGACCTGCCCGGCACCTACAGCCTGACCTCCTACACCATGGAGGAGACGGTGTCCCGGCAGTTCATCCTCAGCGGGGAGGTGGACGTCATCATCAACGTGGTGGACGCCTCGGCCCTGGAGCGCAGCCTCTATCTGACCCTGCAGCTGCTGGAGCTGGGCAAGCCGGTGGTGATGGCCCTGAACATGATGGACATTGTGGAAAAGCGCGGGATGGAGATCGACCTGCACCGCCTGCCCGAGATGCTGGGCATCCCGGTCATCCCGGTGTCGGCCCGCCAGCGCCGCGGCCTGGACGCGCTGCTCCACGCCGCCGCCCACCACAAGGACAGCACCGGACCCGACCCCCTGGTGCACCAGCACAAGACCGTCTCCCATCACCGGCACGACCACCACGCCGAGTACACCATGGTCTATTCGGACCCGATCGAGGACAAGATCGACCAGATCATCCCCGCGCTGCACGCGCGCTACCCCGGCCTGACCAACGAGCGCTGGCACGCCCTCAAGCTGCTGGAGGGGGACAAGGAGATCTGCGAGAAATACCCGGTGGACCTGCCCCAGGTGCTGGACCGCAGCTATGAGTCGGACATCATCAACCAGAAATACGACTTCATCGGGGAGATCCTGGACGAGGTGCTGATCCACAAGGAGCGGCAGGATATCCTCACCGAGCGGGCCGACCGGCTCCTGACCAGCAAGGTGTGGAGCATCCCCATCTTCCTTGTCATCATGGCGGCCATCTTCTTCTTGACCTTCACCATCGGCGACTGGCTCAAGGGCTATCTGGAGCTGCTGATCGGCTGGCTGTCCGACGGGGCCGCCGCCGCCCTGGCCGCCATCCATGCCGGGGACGTGCTGTCCTCCCTGATCGTGGACGGCATCATCGCGGGCGTGGGCACCATCGTCACCTTCCTGCCCAACATCCTGATCCTGTTTCTCTGCCTGGCTCTGCTGGAGGACAGCGGCTACATGGCCCGGGTGGCCTATGTGATGGAGGGCATCATGAGCAAGCTGGGGCTGTCGGGCAAGGCCTTCATCCCCATGCTGCTGGGCTTCGGGTGCACGGTGCCGGCCGTCATGGCCTCCCGCGCGCTGGAAAACAAGCACGACCGGCTCAAGGTGATGCTGGTGACCCCCTTCATGAGCTGCAACGCCCGGCTGACCATCTACATCCTCTTCTCCGAGATGTTCTTCGGGGACAACGCCATGGTGGTGGCCTACTCCATGTACCTGATCGGCATCCTGGTGGCCATCCTGGTCACGGCGCTGCTCCATCTGATGGACCGGAAAAAGAGCGTCAACTACCTGCTCATCGAGCTGCCCGAATACAAGCTCCCCGATGCCCGCACGGTGGCCATCTACGTCTGGGAAAAGGTCAAGGATTACCTGGAAAAGGCCGGCACCACCATCTTCATCGCCACCCTGCTCATCTGGGTGGTGCTGAACTTCGGCCCCGCCGGCTACACCCCCGCCATGTCGGACAGCTTCGGCGCCCTCATCGGCAAGGCCCTGACCCCCTTCTTTGCCCCCATCGGCCTGGGCTTCTGGCAGATCGCGGTGGCCCTCATCGCGGGCATCTCCGCCAAGGAAGTGGTGGTCTCCAGCTGCGCGGTGCTGTTCGGCATCGTCAACGCCAGCTCGGAGGCCGGGATGGCCGCCTTTGCCGCCGCCCTCGAGGGGATCGGCTTCGGGCCCTTCAACGCCCTCTGCCTGATGATCTTCTGCCTGCTGTACATCCCCTGCGCCGCCGCCCTGGCCACCATCCAGAAGGAATCGGGCAGCTGGGGCTGGACCGTCTTTACCGCCGCCTTCCAGCTGGCGGTGGCCTGGCTGGTCACCTTCGCGGTCTATCAGACCGGTATGCTGCTGCTGTGAGAAAGGAGGCGCGGGCATGAGCACCCTCTTTGCGGGCCTGCTGATCCTGGCGGCCCTGGCGGCCTGGACCTTCTGGGCCCTGCGGCGTCTGTGGCGGCGCAGAACGCACGGCGGATGCAGCTGCTGCTCCGGCCGCTGTCCCTGGCGCGGCCGCTGCCGCTGAGGCCGGTCCCCCTATACAACAAAAAAGCACTGCCCCCGGCCGGAGGCGGTGCTTTTTCTTGTTTCAGCGCATCTTCTCCCGTTCCAGGAAAAACCGGAGGGCGCCCAGGAGATTGGCGTCGTTGCCGTACTTGCAGCGCACCACCTCGGGCTTGCCGAAGGGGGTGAAGAAGATGGCGTCGTACAGCTGCCCGAGCTTTTCCCGGATGATGCCGGTGACCTCGGGCCGGGCGCTGATCCCGCCGCCGATGGCGTAGCGCTCCAGGTCCAGCACCGACTGGACCGCATAGATGCCGGCGGCGGTCATCTCGCCAAAGGTATCCAGCGCTTCCACGGCCTCCTTCTCCCCGGCGTCGTAGGCCGCAAAGAACTGCAGGCCGTCCAGCCCCGCCGGGTCCACCCCCTTGCGGATGGCGTACTGGTGCAGCAGGCCGGTGGCCGAGGCATAGTGGGCCCACAGCAGGTCGGTGTCCAGGTCATGGGAGCCCTTGCCCATCCCCGCCAGCCCCGCAAACCGTACCGGCAGCACCGACAGCTCCCCGGCCGCAAAGGTGGTGCCCATCCAGACCTTGCCGTCCAGCACCACGCCGCCGCCGGTGCCGGTGCCCAACACCACCACCGCGCCGTTGGACACTCCCTGCAGCGCGCCGCTCCACAGCTCTGCGCTGGCGGCGCACTTGGCGTCGTTGGCCGCGCACACCGGCTGGCCCAGACACGCGGCAAACAGCTGCCCCACCGGCGTATCCCGGATGTAGGTGAACATCCCGCCGGTGTGGGCGATGCCGCGCTTTGTATCGATCCGGCCCGGCATCGAGACGGCCACGCCCGCATACGCCCCCTGGAACTGCTGTCCGATGCCGCGCAGCACCTCCAGCAGATGCTCCATGCTGTCCAGGGGGGAGGGGACCTTCCCGCTGGCTGCGATCTCGCCCTGGGGCTCCATCAGGGCATACTTGATGAAGGTGCCCCCCATATCCAGCGCCAAATACCGCTTCATACCCTTGTTCCTTTCTGCAAATACGCTGCCTCAATACCAGCCAAACAGGGACTGCCCGCCATCCAGGGCGCGGATCCGTTCCATTTCCTGTTCGGTGAGGGTAAAGTCGAAGATGGCAAGGTTTTCCTCCATCCGCTGCCGGTGCACCGTCTTGGGGATCACCCCGATCCCGTTCTGCACCAGATACCGCAGGGCCGCCTGGGCAGCCGTCTTGCGGTGGGCCGCGCCGGCCTGCACCAGCTCGGGCTGCGCAAAAATGTCCCGCCGCCCCTCGGTGAAGGGGGCCCAGGACTGCATCCGGATGCCGCGCGCCGCCAGCCACTTCTGCAATTCCAGCCGGGGATGGTAGACGTGGGACTCGATCTGGTCCACCGCCGGCGTCACCCGGCAGCAGGCCAGCAGCCGCTCCAGGGCCGCCTGGTCAAAGTTGGACACCCCGATGGCCCGTATCCTGCCGGCGTCATAGGCCTCCTCCAGGGCGCGGTACATGGCGGGGGCCTCCGGGTAGGGCTCATGGATCAGCACCAGGTCGATGTAATCCACCCCCAGCGCCCGCAGGGAATCCTCCACCCCCTGCCGGGCCTTTTCATAGCTGGCGCTGGGGCGGTAGAGCTTGGTGGTGAGGAAGATCTCCTCCCGGGGCAGGCCGCTCTGGCGCACCGCCCGCCCCACCATCTCCTCGTTGCCGTACATCCGGGCGGTGTCCAGCAGGCGGTAACCCACCTCCAGGGCCTGGCGGATGCAGCGGCAGCCCTCCTCGCCCCGCACCTCCCAGGTGCCATAGCCCAGCAGGGGCATCCGTACCCCGTTGTTCAGCGTCGTATACTCCATAATCTGCCTCCTGCACGTTCCGCTTTTGGACCATTGTACCACACCGCCGCGGCCAAGTCGAGGGCGCCGGGCCCCTTTCAGGCCGCCGGGACGGGCACCGTGAAGGTAAAGCAGAACCAGCGGTCCTTGCAGCTGATGGCGTACTCGCCGCCATAGCGGACCAGTACGCTGCGCACGTTGGCCAGGCCCACCCCGTGGCCCGGCTCCTGCTTGGTGGAGGCGGGCAGCTCGTCCCCGTGAAGGGGCACGTCCTCCCGGACGCGGTTGCGCACCGACACCACATATTCCCCGTCCATCTGTTTGATGCGGACGTTGATCTGGGGCGGGTCGGCCTGGGCGGCCGCGCGGATGGCGTTGTCCAGCAGGTTGCTGATCACCGTCACCATGTCGGTGTTGCTGAGGGGGAACTGCCTGAGGTCGCACAGATCGAAGTTCATCATGATCTCTTTTTCCGAGGCGCTGTGATAGGCCCGGCTGAGCAGCGCGTCCAGCAGGGGGTTGTGGGTGTTGACCACCGACGTTCCCGCCGAGATGCGCTGGGCCACGCTGGCCAGGTACTCCCTGGCCCCGGCGGCATCCCCCTTGTTCAGGTAGAAGTTGACCGCGTCCATGTGGTTGGTGAACTCATGGGTCAGGCGGCGCTGGGCCTGGTAGGATTCCATCAGGGCGTCGGCCCGCTCCTGCTCCATCTTCATCTGCAGGGCGGTCTGGTTGGCCTGGGCCAGCCGGGCGTTGAAGATGGCCAGCAGCGCAAAGTAGATCATCACCGAGATGACCAGGCCCAGGCAGATCAAAAACAAAAACTCATATTGCAGCGACATCTGCCCAAACGCCGTCAGGATGACGCTCAGCAGCGTCAGCACGGTCAGGTACAGGCCGCTGAGCCGCCGCTGCATCGGCTCCTCCACCCAGGACTGCTTTTTCAGCACCCGGATGCCCAGGTAGACGAACAGGTTGAGCAGGAGGTACAGCACCATGATCTCGGGCGTCAGCCAGACCTGGGCCAGCCGGATCTGGCGGAACCGGGCCACCAGCGACCCCAGCAGGTTGCCATAGAACAGGGTGATCCCGCCGCAGGCCACCACCGAAAACGCCTTTTTGGTCAGCGTGCCCCCAAAGAACATCGACGCCATCAGCATCCGCAGCGCGTTGAAAAACAACGCCCAGAACGAAAAGGCGGTGTAATGCCCCCACAGCGCCTGGGTGACGGCCCACAGGGCCAGCGAGCCGGCCACCGACGCCCACAGGGGCAGCCGGCCCTTGCCCAGCAGGGCGTACTGGATCTGCAGTGCAGCCAAAAACTCCCCCAGGCAGGGCAGCGCCAGCGATTGCAGCGCATCAGGCATCTCCAAACCGCCCCTTCCATTCCAGATAGATGCTCCGCACTTGGGCGTAGCTGGTGCGGCTGACGCTCAGCTCCACGCCGTTGTCCATCCACACCTTGTACCCGATGATCCGCCGGACATACCGCATATTGACCACCGCGCTGCGCCCTATGCGCAAAAAGCCGCTCTCAAACAGGGCGTTTGGCAGCTCGGACAGCTTGCCGTAGAAGATGCACAGGGGCTGGCGGGGCACCCGGCCCAGCACCTGGATCCTGCGCCCCGCGCTCTCCAGCGAAAAGATGTCGTCGTAGGGCACCCGCACCATCTCCCGGTTGACTTCCGCCAGCAGCACCTTCTGTTTTTTGAACATCTCGGCGTACAGGTCCTCCAGGCAGGCCGGCAGCGCCCGGCGGATATCCCCTTTCAGGATGTAGCGGAACGCGCTGACCGTGTATCCCTGGGGCGCAAACTCCAGATAGGCCGATATGTACACCAGCATGATGGACGGGTTTTTCTGCTTGAGGATGCGCCCCAGCTCGATGCCGTTGGCGGTGACCAGGTCCACATCCAGAAACGCCAGCTGGTACAGCTCCAGCCCTTCCAAGGCCATCATCTCCCCCGCGCTGGTGCAGATCCTGCACTCTGCTGGCAGATGCCGGGCCGCAAAAAAGGGCTGCACCATCTTCTGCACCCGCTGGCAAAATCCGAGGTCGTCATCGCAAATCAAGATCTTCATACACCCTGTTCCCCCTCTGTCCCAAAGCCCGCCCGGATCCGCGCCGGGCCGGCATCCTGCACCTTTATTATCATAAAAAATACACAATTTTACAGGGCTTGTCAAGCCGGGCGGGCGGGGCCGGACCCAAAAAGCAGCCCCCGCCTTCCTGGCCGGAGAGCGGGGGCTTTGGGTCTGTCGATGGATCGCCGCGGCTTCCTCAGCCGGGCAGCTCGTCTTTGGGGTCGCGGTTCATCAGGGTGTCCACCGCGTCGGCGGCGCTCATCCCCTGGTTGACCACAGCGTTCACCGTCTGGACGATGGGCATATCCACCCGGTAGCGCCGGGCCAGCTCCAGGGCGGCGGGCAGGGCGTTCATTCCTTCCACCACCATGCCCACTTCCTGCACGGCCTGGGCGGGGGTGCGGCCCTTGCCGATCAGCTGGCCGGCCCGGTTGTTGCGGCTGTGCTGGCTGGTGGCGGTGACGATCAGGTCGCCGATGCCGGCCAGGCCCGCAAAGGTATGGACGTTGCAGCCCATGGCCACACCCAGCCGGGCGATCTCGGCGATGCCGCGGGTGATGAGGGCCGCCCGGGCATTGTCGCCATAGCCCAGGCCGGTGGAGATGCCCACCCCCAGGGCGATGACGTTTTTGAGGGCGCCGCTCAGCTCCACCCCCTTGATGTCGGGGTTGGTGTACACCCGCATACACTGGTTGGTAAACGCCTCCTGGATGATGGCTGCGGCCTCGGCGTCCGGGGAGGCCGACACGATGGTGGTGGGCAGGTCCAGGGCCACCTCCTCGGCGTGGGTGGGGCCGGACAGGGCCACCAGGCGGATGCCGCGGGGACCGTCCTCCTTGCCCAGCTCGTCGGCCAGCACCTCGGTCATGGTGAACAGGGTCTCGGGCTCGATGCCCTTGGCCACATCCACGATCAGCTGGCCATAGCGGATATAGGGGCGCGCCTTGGCCGCCGTGGAGCGGACAAACACCGAAGGCACCGCAAACACCAGGATATCCTGGCCGCTGCACACCTCGGCGATCTCCTTGGTAAAGCGCAGCGACTCGGGCAGCACCATACCGGGCAGGTTGGGATGGACCCGCGTGCGGGCCAGGTCCTCCACCTCTTTGGGGATGGCCGACCAGACCAGCACGTCGCTGCCGTTGACCGCCAGCATCCGGGCCAGGGCGATGCCCCAGGTGCCTGCACCCAAAATACCAATTTTTCGTGCCATTGCTCGCAACCTCCGTATTCTCACCCCGGCTGTGCGGGGCGAATTTCTCTTTCTATTGTACCCCAAAACCGCAGGGCCCGTCAAGACGCCCGCCGGCCGCCGCCCAACTTCCACACCGCCAGGGCGATGAGGGCGTTGCCCCCCAGGATGGTCACCATCCACAGCGCCGAGACCCACACCGGCTGCTCGTAAACATACAGGAACGGATAGGGTCCTTTATACACTTTGGCAATGTTGGCGGCCAGCACCACACTGCCGTACAGCAGCGTAGGCACCAGGGCATACCGCACCGTGCGCCGGGGCAGGGCCGGGGCGCGCTCCAGCAGGGTAAAGGACAGGAAGGCGAGCACCGGATTGAGGAAGTGATTGTACAGCATCGAGCTGGTCAGCAGCATGACATAATGGCCGTCGGGGCCATACATGGGGGCCAGCACAAACACCACCGTCAAAAAGGTCAGCATCAGGCAGCAGGTGACGACATACTTGAGGGTGCGGGCCCAGGCCGGCATCTCGCCCCCGGTGCACAGCGCCCGCAGCTGGCACAGAGCCACCGCCAGGCAGACCGCCATCGCAAAGAGGTTGGACAGCTCGGTGTAAAAAAGAAACATCTGTTCCCGGACCCCGCTCCAGCTCAGGGGGATGGCGACGGTCTCCATCCCAAAAACAGCCAGGTTGGCCAGGATCGAAAGCGCCTTCTGCAGGCGGCTGGTATGCATCAATCGGTCTCCCTCCCAGCAGAAAGAGCGGGCCCGACAGCCCGCCCCCTTTTATTTTGCCGTGTTGATGAAATGGCGGTTGTCCACCAGGTACTTGATGCCCGAAATGGCGGTGACCGCAGCCACCAGCCAGCACAGGGCGCTGGAGATCAGGCAGACCGCCATGGTATCGGTGGGCCCGGCCAGGGCGGCGGCAAAGTAATAGAAGATGATGCTCAGCATTTGCAGCACCGTCTTGACCTTGCCCCACATGTTGGCCGCGATCACCTTGCCGTCCTTGGCGCCGGCCGCCACCATCCGCAGGCCCGACACCGCAAACTCCCGGGCCAGGATGACCGCCAGCACCACCGGCGAACACACCCCGTCCCGCATCATATACAAAAAGGCGACCGTGGTCAGCAGCTTGTCGGCCAGCGGGTCGGCAAACTTGCCAAAGTCGGTGATCAAATGCCACTTGCGGGCCAGGTGTCCGTCCAGATAGTCGGTGAAGCTGGCCACCGCAAACACCACGCCCGCCGCCAGATACCAGGCGGCTGTATACCCTTCCGTGTTGTACCGGGTCATGGACGCAAACACCATGAACACCGGCACCAGCAGGATGCGGGCCATTGTCAATTTGTTGGGCAGGTTCATCACAGATCCCTCCTGATTCGTTCCATTCCGGCATATACGCGGCGTTTACGCCTTTTTGTATATGCCTTCTGCCCTGCCGGAGCTTACGTTCCGGAATAGCTCAGTCATGCATTCCCTTCTGTATTTTCCCCGTCCAGCCGGCCGTACAGGTCGTACAGGTCGCTCTCCTCGATATGGACGTCGTAGAACCGGCCGGGGTAAAGGGGTTCCTCGCTGGCGACGCACACCGCCCCGTCGATCTCGGGGGCGTCTGCGGCGGTGCGGCAGATGTACAGCCCGCTCTCATCGTCCAGGCCGTCGCACAGCACCCGCAGCGTCTGGCCCACCTTGCCGGCCTGCTTGCGGGACATGATGCCGGTCTGGATCTCCATGATGAGGTCGGCGCGGCGCTTTTTGGTCTCCTCGTCGATCTGGCCTTCCATCGAGGCGGCCCGGGTGTTCTCCTCCGCCGAATAGGCAAAGCAGCCCAGCCGGTCGAACTGCACCTCCTTGACGAACGCGCACAGCTCCTCGAACTGGGCCTCGGTCTCCCCGGGGAAACCCGCGATGAGGGTGGTGCGCAGGGTGATGCCGGGGATGGCCGCACGCAGCCTGGCGATCACATCCAGCAGCTCCTGCCGGGTGGAACGGCGGTTCATGTTGTGCAGGATCTCGTCGTTGCAGTGCTGGATGGGCAGATCCAGGTAGGGCAGCACCTTGGGATTGCGCTGCATGGCCGCGATGAAGTCGTCGGTGATCCGCTCGGGGTAGGCGTAGAGGATGCGGATCCACTCGATCCCCTCGATCTCGTTCAGGCGGTCCAGCAACGCGCAGATGCTGCCGGGTCTGCCCCAGTCCTCGCCATAGGCGGTGGGATCCTGCGCCACCACCACCAGCTCCTTGACCCCTTCGCTGGCCAGCCACCGGGCCTCCGCCACACAGTCATCCATCTCCCGGCTGCGCAGCGGTCCCCGGATCAGCGGGATGGCGCAGTAGTGGCAGCGGTTGTTGCAGCCCTCCGCGATCTTGAGGTAGGCGTAGTGGGCCGGCGTACCGATCACCCGCTTGCCTCCCAGGGGGAAGTCCCGCTTGGGGCCGTAGCTCTCCAGCTGCTCGCCCTCCGCCACACGGGCGGCGATCCGATCGATCATCTGGTTGGAGGCGCAGCCCACCACCGCGTCCACCTCGGGGATCTCGGCGCGGATCTGGCTGCGGTAGCGCTCGGCCAGGCAGCCGGTCACCACCACCTTGAGGCCGGGGTTCTGCTCCTTATAGCTGCACGCCTCCAGGATATTCTCGATGGCCTCCTCCTTTGCGCTCTCGATAAAGCCGCAGGTATTGACCAGCACCATGTCGGCGTCCTGGATGTCGGCCACCGTCTCATGCCCTGCGGCCAGCAGGGTGTAGACCATCCCGTCCAGGTCCACCTGGTTTTTGGGACAGCCCAGGGATATACAGGCAATTTTCATGTTGTCGCTCGTCTTTCTTGTTTTCATTCCTCGCCGGCCCCGTCCAGCGCCTGCCGGATCACCCGGTGGGGAAAGCCCCGCCGGGCCAGCGCGGCGGCCACCAGGTCCCGCCGGCCCGCGGCCAGCTTGGACCGGTACGGCCCTGCCACCAGGGCGCAGGCGGCCTCCAGCTCGGGGTCCGCGTCCTCCCGGGGGGCATAGACCTCCTCCAGGGCGGCGTCGATCTGCTCGTCGGTCAGGCCCTTGCCCCGCAGGGCCATGGCGGCTGCCAGCCGGCTTTTGCGCGCCCGCTGCAGGCTGCGCGCCTTGAGAAGGGCGTAGCGCGCATCGTCCAGCAGCCCCGCCTGGACCAGGCCGGCCACCGCCTGTGCGGCGGCCTCGGGGGTGTGATGGGCGCACAGCTTTTCATACAGCTCGGCGGAAGCATAGTCCCGCCCGGCCAGCAGGGCCAGAGCCCGGGTACGGGCCTCGGCCGGGTCGGCGGACAGCTCCCGGGGCTTCCGGGGACCGCGCTGCCACGCCATGGCTTAATCCTCCACCATGATGTCCAGCTCGCTCTCGCTGCTGGGGGCGGGCGCCTTGACCACCGGGCCCTCGGCGGCGGCCTTGGGGGCGGCCTCCTGGGCGGCTACCGCAGCGCTGCCCTTGGCCATAGCGCCCCGGCGGCCGGTGGAATAGAGCTTGTCCGCGTTGGCGCGGATCTGCCCTTCGATGTCGTTTGCGATCTCGGGGTTGTCCGTCAGGAACTGCTTGGCGTTCTCACGGCCCTGGCCCAGGCGGATGTCCCCATAGTTGAACCAGGCGCCGCTCTTTTGGAGGATGCCCAGCTTGACGCCCACGTCGATCAGCTCGCTGGTCTTGGAGATGCCCTTGCCGAACATGATATCGAACTCGGCCTCACGGAAGGGGGGCGCCACCTTGTTCTTGACCACCTTGGCCCGGGTATGGTTGCCGATGAACTGGCCGGAGGAATCCTTCAGGCCCTCCACCCGGCGCACGTCGATCCGCACCGAGGCATAGTATTTCAGCGCCCGGCCGCCGGTGGTGACCTCGGGGTTGCCGTACATGACGCCCACCTTTTCGCGCAGCTGGTTGATAAAGACGCAGACCGTGTTGGTCTTGCCGATCACCGACGTCAGCTTGCGCATGGCCTGGCTCATCAGGCGGGCCTGCAGGCCCACATGGCTGTCGCCCATCTCGCCCTCGATCTCGGCCCGGGGCACCATGGCCGCCACCGAGTCGATGACGATGGCGTCGATGGCGCCGGAGCGCACCAGGGCTTCACAGATCTCCATGGCCTGTTCCCCGGTGTCGGGCTGGCTGACCAGCAGGCTGTTGATATCCACCCCCAGCGCGGCGGCGTAGTTGGGGTCCAGGGCGTGCTCCACGTCGATGAAGGCCACCTCGCCCCCCTTTTTCTGGGCTTCCGCCAGGATGTGCAGCGCCAGGGTGGTCTTGCCGCTGGATTCAGGCCCGTAGATCTCGATGATCCGCCCTCTGGGCACGCCGCCCACGCCCAGCGCCAGATCCAGCCCCAGACTGCCGGTGGAGATGGCCTCCACCTGCAAGGCGGCGTTGTCCCCCAGCTTCATGATCGCGCCCTTGCCGAACTGCTTTTCGATCTGGGCCAGCGCGGTGGAAAGCGCTTCCTTCCGGGCGTCCGGCTCGGTCTTTTTGACCGCCGTGGCCGCCGCTGCGTTGTTCTGATTTTTAGCCATACCCTGATGCTCCTTTGCCGGTTTTCCAATACAGGACCATGTCCCGATCTCTTTCCTTTATAGTATAACACAAATCGGCAGAATTACAACAGTAAGTTGTAAAGTCAGCGCACATCCTCCGCTCCGCCGGGGGCCCGGGCCGTGATGCAGCGGTCGTTGCCCCCGTAGTCCCTGCGGCAGGCGACGGCGGTCCAGCCCGCATCCTCCAGCAGGGCGGTGACGGCCCGGCGCTGCTGCCAGCCGATCTCCAGCACCAGCGCCCCGCCCGGGCGCAGCGCGGCCCGGTAATCCGCCGCGATGGCGCGGTAAAAATCCAGACCGTCCTCCCCTGCGGCCAGGGCCATGGCGGGCTCCCGGGCCGTTTCGGGCTGCAGGTGTTCCATCTCGCCGGCGGTGAGGTAGGGGGGATTGGACACGATCAGGTCCAGCTGTCCCGCCGGAAGCTGCCGCCAGTAATCAAAGAGGTCCCCCTCCTCCACCCGGACGGCAGGCGTCTCCAGCCCGGGCAGGCCCAGCCGGGCCAGAGCCTCCGCCTCCGCAAAGGCATCCGGCTCCAGCAGGTCCTCCATGCCGCCGGGGGCCTCCGGCGGACCGGCCAGGGCGCACCGGGCGTTCAGCCGCAGATAGGCCAAAGCCTCGGGGCTTTTCTCCAGGCAGGTCACCTGGGCGTCGGGGCGCAGAGCCTTGACTCCCAGCCCCAGACAGCCGGTGCCGGCGCAGAGGTCCAGCACCCGGGGACAGTTCACCCCTTCCAGCAGGCGGACCGCTTCTTCGGCCACCACCTCGGTGTCGGGGCGGGGACAGAGCACCCCCGGCCCCACCGCCAGTTCAAAGGTCAGGAACGGCCACCGCCCGCAGATGTATTGCAGCGGTTCCCGGCCGGCCCGGCGCCGGGCCGCCTCCTCCAGGCGCCCGGCTTCTTCCGGGCTGAGGGGACGGTCGGACAGCCGGGGGTCCCGGCCCGTGGCCAGGCGGAACAGTTCCCGGGCGTCGCAGGCGGCGTCGGGACAGCCCGCGGCCTCCAGACAGCGCTCCACCGCGGCCAGGGCCTCCCGGGGCGGCTGGCCGGCGGTCACCATCTGCCCTCCTCGGGGCTCTGGGGCAGCACCGGCGTCACCGCGCGGATGGCCACCTCGATCATGCTGTCATCCGGCTCAAAGACGGTCAGCCGCTGGACCCACAGGCCCGGCTGGCGCACGATGCGGCTGAGCAGGCCGTCCGACCGGCCGCACCATTTGAGCAGCTCGTAGCTGATCCCCATGACCAGGGGCAGCAGCAGCAGCTTGAGCAGGACCCGCAGGCCGGTGCTGCTCCAGGGCAGCACGCTGTAAAGGAACACGCTGATGATGACCACCAGGATCAGAAAGCTGGTGCCGCACCGGGGATGGAACCGGGTGTATTTGCGGACGTTCTCCACCGTCAGGGGGTCGCCGGCCTCGTAGCAGGCGATGGTCTTGTGCTCCGCCCCGTGGTAGCGGAACACCCGCTCGATCTCCTTCATCCGGGAGATCAGGAACATATAGCCCAGGAAGATGCAGACCTTCAGCACCCCCTCGATGATCACCCGGGGCCAGCGGCCCAGCTCCACGAAATGGCCGATGCCCGCCACCACCAGGGTGGGCAGCACGGTGAACAGCAGGATGGCCCCCAGGCCGCCCACCACCGCCGCGCCGGTGAGCAGCACCTTTTCGGCCTTTTCGCCCAGATGCTCCCCCACCCATTTTTCAAAGGCGGTCTCTTCCTCTTCCTCGTCGTACTCGTCCCCCATGCTCACCTGGGCCGAGTACATCATGTAGCGGTATCCCACCACCAGGCTCTCGATCATGGACACGGCCCCCCGCAGAATGGGGACCTTCATCCACGGTCTGCGCGCCGGCACCGGGTCGGTCTTGGTCTCGATCTCCCCGTCCGGCCGGCGGACCGCACAGCAGATCAGCCGGGGGCCCCGCATCATGATGCCTTCCATCAGGGCCTGGCCCCCCACACTGGTCTTGAAACATTCTTTTTTGGGATGGTTCATTGGTCTTTTTACTCCTACGTTCGCGTTCTTTTTTATTGCCGGTAGAGCGGCAGGCCCAGGGTCACCACCGTGCCCCTGCCCAGGGTGCTGCGCAGGTCCAGGGTGCCGTCCAGGGCCGTCATGATGGAATCCACCAGTGCCAGCCCGATGCCGCTGCCCCGCACCGCGTTGCTGCCCTTGACGAACTTGGACTTGACGCTGCCGATATCCTCCGGCGGGATGCCCCGGCCCTGGTCGATGATCTCCACAAAGGCTTTATACTCCCCGGCCCACAGCTTGACGGTGATCCGCCCGCCGGGGGCCGAATATTTGATGGCGTTGTCCAGCACATTGATGAACACCTGCCGCAGCCGGTCGGGGTCGGCGTAGACCGGGATCATCTCCTCCGGCTCGGCGTAGGAGAGTTCCAGCCCCTCCTGCTGGATCCGGGGCTCGCAGAACAGCAGCGCGTCGGTCAGCTCGGCCACCAGGTCCAGCGGACGGCACTCCATGTGGATGCCGCCGTTTTGCAGCCGGCTGAAATCCAGCAGCTCCTCCACCATATTGTACAGGCGCCCCGTCTCGCTGTGGATGATGTCCAGCCCCTTGCGGTAGTTGGCGTCCTGGGGGTCGTCCAGGGCCTCCAGGGTCTCCACCCAGCCCCGGATGGAGGTCAGGGGGGTGCGCAGCTCATGGGACACCGAGGAGATGAACTCGTTTTTCATCTTTTCGGTCTCGGCCAGGCCCCGGGCCATCCGGTTGATGCTGCCCCGCAGCCGGTCCATCTCGTCCCGCGGAGGATCGGTCTCGGGCAGGCGGACCCCCAGGTCCCCCCGGGCGATGTCGGCGGCGGCCCGCTCCACCTGGCCCAGCGGCACCACGATGCTGCGCACGAAGTACAGGCCCGAGGTCACCGCAAAGCCCAGCGCCGCCCCCGCCACCAGCAGGCTCAGCAGAACGGTGTTGAGCAGCTGCTGGCGCACCAGGGACAGGCTGGTCACCATCCGCATGGCCGATATCTCCTCGGCAGCATAGGGCACCAGACAGCACACCGACATCACCAGCTCCCCGGTGGAGGTGGTGTAGACCGCGGTGCCGTAGCCGTCGGCGGAGGTCTGGGCCTCTTCAAAGTCCCGGGCGCTGATGATGCCGGCGGCGCTGGTGCCGCTGGTACTGGCGATCACGCTGCCCTGGCCGTCCAGCAGCATGAACTCGTATTTGTCTTTGTCCGAAAACTGTTCCACCATCCGGCGCAGAGCCAGGCTGCGGTTGGCCGCCGTCCGGCGGGCGGTGTCCCCGCCATAGACCTTCAGCTGGCCGCTGATGGAGGAAAAGCGCTGGTACATGCTCTGCTGCACCCCGTCGTAATAACTGCGGGTGGTGCTGTACAGGAACATCCCCTCGATCACCACCAGCAGCAGCACGGTCACCAGCAGGCTGCCCCGGATCCAGCGGCGGGTGATGCCGCTGTGCAGGCCGGCGGTCCCGGGGTGTCGTTTGCGTTTCAGGCGTTTCATCATCCGGGCGCGTCACTCCTCCCAGCGGTAGCCATAGCCCCACACCGTCAGGATATGGGCCGGATGGGAGGGCTCGTCCTCGATCTTCATCCGCAGGCGGCGGATGTTCACATCCACGATCTTGACGTCCCCGAAGTAGTTCTCCCCCCACACCCCTTTCAGGATCCGCTCCCGGCTGAGGGCGGTGCCGGGGCTGCGGAAAAACAGCTCCATGATCTGGAACTCCACCTGGGTCAATTCGATGGGCCGGCCCGCCTTGAGCAGCAGGCGGCGGTTCTCGTCCAGGATAAAATCGCCGCTGACCAGGGTGGTGGGACCGTCGTTCGATTCGCCGGCGCTGCGCCCCACCCGGCGGCAGAGGGCTTCCACCCGGGCCAGCAGTTCGCTGACCGAGAAGGGTTTGGTCATATAGTCGTCCGCCCCGATGGACAGCCCCCGGATCTTGTCCTGTTCCTGCCCCTTGGCGCTGAGGATGATGATGCCGATCTTCTGGTTGGAGCGGCGGATGGTCTCACAGAGGGAAAAACCGTTCATCCCCGGCAGCATCACATCCAGGATGGCCGTGCTGCACCCGGGGTCCTGCTCCAGCAGGGCCAGGGCTTCCTCGGCGCTGCCCGCCTCCAGCACTTCCATGCCGGCGCGGCGCAGGTTCAGGGCGATCATTTCGCGGATGCTGGCCTCGTCCTCCACAACTAGCACTTTTACCATCGGTGTTACCCTCCATATCACAACAGATAGAACGAGCGGGACAGCCGGTACAGCGGGTCTGCCACGGCGGTATCGGGGCCGAACTGGGCCTGCACCAGGTGGTTGGACACCACGCCCAGCCTCGTCCAGCCGGCGGTGCGGTCGGACAGGCTGGTGATGCGCAGGGTGAGATACAGCTGCTGGCCGTCCTGGCTGCGCAGCTCCACCTCGTCCCGGCCGCCGGCCCCGTCGGTGAGCATCAGGCTGCCGTACCATTCCATCGGCAGCTCCAGGTAAAAGCCCAGTTCCTCATCCAGGATGCCGAAGCTCTTGCGGGGCTGGGCGCTGGTGTAATCCATCCAGAGGATAAAATCCATCCGGCGGCCCTGGCTCATATTGATCAGGCCCGCCCCCTCGGGCTGGGTGGGGATCTCCACCACCCCGTCCCGGTCCAAATCGCGGCTGGTCAGGTCGGGCACATTGCGCAGCGACGCCTCATACAGCGCGTCGGCCCCGATCTGGCGGGCGGGCTCCATCTGCTGGGTCAGCTCGTTGTAGCGCAGCAGCACCGAGGCCAGGTTGGAGCCGGACACCCCGGTCCAGCCGTCCAGCACCAGGTACTGGCCCCCATAGGCCCCCATGCCGGCGGCCAGGGAGGCGCAGCCGGTGAATTTGTCGGGCGAGAGGCCCATCACCGACGCCTGCCGGAAGCCGCCTTCCCGGTCCGAGATCAGCAGCTTGATCTGGTCGGCCCCCTGTTCGTCGGTGCCCATCAGCACCAGATCCTCATACCCGGTGCCGGTGATGTCCTCGATCAGGTACTGGTCGTAGGGCTCCGCCAGGATGGCCTGGATCCTGCCCTCCGTATAGGCGTACACCGCCAGATAGCTGACCTCCTGGGAGGCGTTGTAGCCCACCACGATCTGGTTGGCGCCCCCCTCCTGCAGGCGGGCAAAGCGGACGGTGTCCACCGTCTCGGTCAGGCCCTCCACCGCGTCCTGCACCTGCCATACGCCCTCGGCGTCCTTTTGGAGCACCGCCAGACAGATGTTGGGGGTATCGGCCGTGGAATAGAGCACCGCGGCGTCCTGCTGGCCGTCCCCATCAAAGTCGCTCATCAAAAAGGGGGACAACAGCTCGCCGTTCATGGGATATTTCAGCTGGGCGCTCTCCTCCAGCCACTGGTTCAAAGCGGACTGGATCTCGCCGTAGTCTCCTTCCAGCCGGGGCGCGCGCAGCAGCTCCTCCACGCCGGCCCGTTCGGTCCCGGGCAGGGCGCACCCTGCCAGCAGCGCCGCGGCGCACACGGCCGCCGCCAGCCGTTTCGGCAGCTTCATCCCTATCCCCCCTTGCAAACCAAGCGATACAGTATGAGTATATCATGCCCTTTTCTCAAAGGCAACGCCGGAATGGCCGTTTTAGGGTGTATTATACCATCCAAATGTGACGATTTTATAACAAGCCCCCGGTCTGCAAAAAAAGCCATCCCCCGCAGGGGATGGCTGGTACACACATAAAATTCACTCCAGGATCTCAGCGCACTTGTGCAGCCACTGGATCACCGGCAGGTGCTGGGGGCAGGCAGCCTCGCACTGACCGCAGGCGATGCAGTCGGAAGCCTTGCCGCGGTCCTGGATGGCACGGGCATAGGCCTCTTTTGCCGAACCGGGGTCCTCCTGGGCCAGCTGCTTGTTGGCGGCCGCAAAGATCCTGGGGATCAAGATCTGCCGGGGACAGCCCTCCACGCAGTAGCCGCAGCCGGTGCAGGGGATGGCCGCCGAGCGGGCCAGGATCTGCTGGGCCTGGGCGATGACCGCCCGCTCCTCCGGACCCATGGGAGCGAACCGGGTGAAGGTGGCCAGGTTATCCTGCATCTGGGCCAGGTCGGACATACCGGACAGCACCGCCAGCACGCCGTCCAGGCTGGCTGCAAACCGCAGCGCCCAGGACGCATACGAAGCCCCGGGGCGGGCCGCATCGAACAGGTCCTTGACCGGCCGGGGCGGGTCCGCCAGGGCGCCGCCCTTGACCGGCTCCATGATGACCACCTGCTTGCCGTGGCGGCGGGCAATGCGGTAGTTTTCCCCCGCCGTCACCTCGGGGTTATCCCAGTCGGCATAGTTGATCTGCAGCTGGACGAGATCCACGTCGGGATGCAGCGTCAGCAGGCGGTCCAGCAGCGCCGGGGTGCCATGGAACGAGAAGCCATAGTGCCGGATCAGCCCCTTCGACTTCTGTTCCCGGGCAAAATCCCACAGATCCCACTTGTCGTAGTCCCCGGCATTGGAGTCCTGCACAGCGTGCAGCAGGTAATAGTCAAAATAGCCTGCGCCGGTGCGGGCCAGGCTCTGTTCCAGCTGGCTCTTTGCATCCTGCTCGCTCCGGGCCACCCGTGCGTTCAGCTTGGTGGCCAGAGTATAGCTGTCCCGGGGATGCCGCTCCACCAGCGCCCGGCGGGCCGCCTCCTCGCTGCCGTTGTAGACATAGGCCGTGTCAAAATAGGTGAACCCCGCCTCCAGAAATGCGTCCACCATCCGGCTGGTCTGGTCCACGTCGATCTGATCTCCCTGCTTGGGCAGCCGCATCAGGCCAAAACCCAGCGACGCGTGCCTGGTTTCTGTGCTCATCGTCTCTCATCCTTTCCATTCTCCGCCGGATGCCCGGCTTGTTGGTTGGCTCAAGTATAGCACAGATGGAAAGGGAGGGGAAGGATACAAATCCCTATCATTTGTCAGGTCATACTCTTTTGTACCGCCGAACCCTGTGCTCCGGCGGGCTTTTCTTGAGCGCAAGCTGCCGGTCGATCACAATCGGCACAGAAAGCAGGAAGTAAACCATATAGCCGGCGTCTGTGTGCAGCGACGAATTATAAACGGAAACAAAAATGGACATCAGAGCAACAACGCCTGCCACCTGTACCATTGTTTCTATGGCGGCTTGGTTTGGCAGCTCCGTCCATAACGCTTTGTTTTTCCGTAGTTTTCTGCAAGCAAAAAATACGCCCACAAAAAAGGATTCAAACAAAACCAAACCAATGGCTCCCGTCTCAATGTAAACGAGTGCATCCGAAAACCACTGATAATGCAGGTCCTGATAAGTCAGATAAAAGCTGCTGTTGAAAAAAGAAAACGCATCGGAATAGCTGGCATTTCCCAGTCCTATCCCAAAAAGCATCCCGCCCACATTTTCAGAAAGAAACCTTCTGTAAAGTTCCGGGACTGCATTGAACCGGTTGAGGTCGCCGGAGTCTGTATAGCCTCTATCGCTCAGATAATCGAAAATCTCTCCCGAAAAGAAGAAATCGAATCCAAAATTCTCAAAGAAATAGCCCAGCATTGCAATCCCCAAAAAAATTCCAACAATTCCCAGTGCCACCAACGCAATGTCTCTGGCACTGTATTTTGAATGGAGGATGGCCAAAATCGAGATCGCCGCCAACTCAAACACAAACACCTTGAGTTCCGCTATTGCCATCATATAAAAAGATCCCAGCAGAATAAACACCAGTTCCCCTATGCTTCTCACTTTATTGAGATATTCTATCATACTGATGGCAACAATGATGATCAAAAACAGGTTCAAATAGCCATTGCATCCAGATGCCGTTCCAAACATTCCCCCAATGTTATCGCCGCGGTATCCCATTGCATACTCAATGGTACACAAAACCAGATTTATAACGAACGCCATCTTGAAATAGGACAGCATCCGGGGGATATCTGTCAAATCCAAAAAGATCGAGCAGGCCCAGACAAGGATATAATAGCGAAATATATTTCTGAGCCCCCATAGATAGAGCAGCGGCGAGCCGTACACAACAAACAGTCCCGCCAGCGTTGAGGCAAAAAGGATACCAGTCCACATCAGAAAAATCGTATAATATCGTCCCGAGAAATCGTATATCCTCCTGGATATAAGGGAAAAGAACAAAATAAACAGCAAAATAAAATCTATCCCATATGAAACAGCAGAGGGCAAGCCCAAAACGTCTATGCAAAAGCTGCAGAAAAACAAATAGTACATACAAAACCATAGCAATGATTTTATAAATGATCTTTTGTTTGACTCTATCTGCTTCATCGTCTTCATCATCCATCCACCGAATCAAATCGTTTTCGCCTTAACCATGATATAACAGGCCGCATACCATTTTTTCTTCATTGCAGTGCATAAAATTCTCCTCTGCAGATATTCCTTTTTGAGATCCGCATCTTTCAGTGCCTTCTGCAGATGTTCATCGCTCAGGATCTGTTTGAATGCACTCCATGTATCACGTCTGCTCTGGTCGGATACTACGATCGACTTCAATGATCCAATCACGCTCGAGATATACGCTTCAAACACCGCAGACCGAATCGCATTCGAATAGCCAAGCTCCTTACATTTTGCAATCGACGCATCGTAAAAATATTTTACTTTTTCATATCGGTCATATCTGTATGTGTGCGTCAGTGACTTGGGATTTTCGCAATAATAATAGAGCGCTTCCCGAATAAATGCAACATTTTTGACGTATCTATACAGGATCATCAGAGAAAACCAGTCTTCTGATATGATGTCCCGCTCCGAAACCATTCTCCATCCAGTCCTTTTTATCAAGTCAAAAGAGAACAGACCGCCGCTCATACTCATAAAGAAGTTGGTTTTGCCTTTTGCAAGCATGTTGGGGAGCACATAGGACAGGATCTCATCCCCTTCATAATAGCATTTGTCTGGATTTGGACAAACCTCTCCGCAAATCTTACCGACTTGATCGACTTTAAAAAAGCCATACAGCACAATATCCACATTTTTTTCTTTTGCCGCAGCATAAGTCTTCTCTACCAGATCCAAAGCAATGTAGTCATCCGAATCCACAAAGCAAATGTATTCCCCTGACGCATGATCTATGCCGGTGTTTCTGGCATATCCCAGCCCTTCATTCTTTTTATGGACCACTTTGATCCTGGCATCCCTTTTTGCCCACGCATCGCACATTTCCGGGCAGCGGTCCGGGGAACCATCATCCACCAGAATGATTTCAAGGTTTGTATAGGTTTGATTGACAACACTATTTATGCATCGATCCAGATATTTTTCCACGTTATAGACCGGGATCACAACGGTGACAAGCGCCTTTTCTGTTTTATTCGTATCATTTTGCATATCTTCAACCTGTATTTCCAAAGCACCGAAATCATTTATAATTGAACAGCCACTCAGATCATACCCCATACATTCCCAAAATGGTCCATATGGTTTGAAAAATAAGCTTCCAATCCAGCCAGAAATTGCGCTCATTTATGTATTTCAGATCCAGCTCGATCCATTCATCGAAGCTCATTTCATTGCGGTTTGGCTGGACCTGCCAGTAACAGGTCAACCCCGGCGTCACATAAAGCCGCTGCTTCTGGTAGGGGGTATATTGCGCAACCTCCCGGGGCAGGGGCGGACGCGGTCCAACAATGCTCATTTCACCACGCAAAATATTGATCAGCTGCGGCAATTCATCCAGCCCTGTTTTGCGGAGGAACTTACCCACGCGTGTGATTCGCGGGTCATCTTTGATTTTAAAGACCGGACCGTCCATCTCATTTTGCGATATAAATTCATTCAGTTTATCCTCTGCATGCGGTACCATCGTGCGAAACTTGTAAAGCTTGAATATCTTTTCATCTCGCCCCACCCGATCCTGCACAAAAACCGGACTAGCACCGGGGCTGTCGATCCAAATGGCCAGCGCAATGAGCAGCATCACTGGCCAAAGGACCAGTAACGCCAACAGAGAGAAAAAGACATCCTGCACCCGGCGCCCTGTCCAATAATGCCGGTCCCGGTACAGCAGCTGGTCCCGGTCGAACCAGTAAGTTGGGATCTCCTTCAAGCCGCTGACCGTCTCAAATTCGCCATATTCATCCGGCTCCTGCACGGCACGCTTCTCAGATGCACTCATTCTGTTTCACCCCCTGTCACCTCTGCCAAGACAAACAAAAAAGCTGCAATTATACAATTTACATTGAATAATTGCAGCCGAACCACCTTGTGCTGCGCTTTCGATCCGCGCACGTAAGGCTTCATGCTTTGCGCCCCTGCATTTCTGCAGGTTTGCCAAATGATTCACTTTTGCTGTATAAACCCAAACCCGTATAGGTTTTATTGATTGTACTGGAACAGCCAGCGGATGTCAAGCGGCATTTATTCGCCCGCCCGCGCTCACCCCGCCGTCACCTTTACTTTCATCATTATTTTATCACATTTTAACGTAGGATTCAATAGTTAATGTATCTAATAAATAGTTTCATTTTTTGTGTTTATAGAAGCCCTCACTTGTATCATTCTTATCTTTTTAAATGCATAAAAGGGTTTTTGCCAATTTTATAATTGTCTTTAGCGTTTCTACTCTCAAAATGACGGAACCCGTCAAGTAAACAATCACTCCTGTCATCACTTGAGCGATAAGCAGCGGAATCGTCTCCAGTGGCAGAAGTCCGACACACCATACAATCACACCCATTAAACCATTTAAGAGTATGATGCTTTTTAGTTCTTTTACCTCTTCAACAAACCCGTAGCCTATCAGCTTTTTGCATGGAGCCGCATTGATATACCAATGAATCGGACGCTCCAAAACAGACAGTGCCAACATCGGTAATACGCCAAAAGGCAGTGTCACCAAAATGCTAACGACTGTAAGGATCTCTTTGATGATCTCCAGCTTCAAAAAAATATCACTGCGCCCCAACGATTGAATTACTTGTAAGTTGGCCGAATCAACTAAATAGGTTATAAAAAACAGACACCAGAGCTGGAGAAAAGGAACCATATCCAGCCACTTCTCTGTGAACAAAACAATAGTAATCGGTTTTGCGCAGGCTGCGATCCCGATCAAGCAGGGAAAGATACAGTAAGCAGATATCGCAAGTGATTGTCTTAAGATTTTGCAAACACTTTCCTTATTTTTTTGTTGCTCAGCCATAACAGGGAATAAGACTTCCTGCACTACCGAATATACGTTACCGACCATCAGATTGGGAATTTGTCTTCCCTTTTCATAATATGCCAGGGCAGATGCAGAAAAGACCTTGCCAATCACGAGGCTCATCAAATTATTTGTACCGGAATAAAGAAAGCCAGAGCCCATTAATTTGATTCCATATGACGCCAATGGCTTTAACTTTTTCAAAGAAAAATATAAAGACGGCCTCCATCGAACTGTAAACCACAGAATCGCCGTATCGATGAATTTGTCTATCAAATTGCGCGCAATCAAAGCCCACACACCAAATCCAGACAATGCCATCGCAATTCCAATAACCGCAGAAAGCAACGTACCTCCAAGTGAAGAGTAGAAAAATTTTCTATACTCCAGCCTCTTTGCTACCAGCGACCTCTGAACAACATTAAACCCTCCGATGATCAGTGTGATCGAAAGCACTCGAATGTACGGGATCATGTAGCTTCGGCCATAAAAATCGGCAATTACAGGCGCTAAACCGTACATTCCGGCATAAAATACCGTTCCCAACCCAATATTAAAGAAAAATACCGAGGAATATTCTTTTTGTCCAACTTCCTGCTTTTGGATCAAAGCATTGCTAAAGCCGCTATCCACGAAAATATCCAGAATATTCGTCAAAACCGTAATCAGTGAAATCACACCAAATTCTTCCGGCGCCAGGAGTCGTGCAAGAATGATTGAAACCACAAAAGATACGATCTGCGATCCGCCGCGTTCCGCAAGCTTCCATAACATATTTGATAAAATCACTTTACTCTTTATCACAACACCTAGCAGTTCCTTTCCCAGCAAGTAGCAACTATAGCATTATCTTTCGCAATTTATTTTATTATGCTTTTCACGCTGTGTTTTATATGTTTTAAGGTCAAATATACTGTCGGGAAATTTTTTCGGCATTTCCGAAGGAGGCTTCCATACAGCACTTCAAGTGATGCCTCAGCATAAAACAGTATTCTCCGCCTTATGTATGTCATTATGGAGATATAGTTTTTTTCAAGCAGTCCTTGTTCAATTGAAATATACTCTTTTCGAATTTCTTTTCGATTCTTTTGGTCTCCATATATCCATCGTTGACGCATATATGCGCTCCAATCATTTTCACAACTTCGCACCATTTCCGCATCATTTTGTTGAGCAAAATACTCACACTGGTTTCTAAAAGCTTCACATGCATGGATTTCATTTCCTCCAGTAGATATTATTCCGTTTTTCTGCACACAATAACTCATGATGCTGTTTTTTCGCAAACGATAATGGTATCCGACATACGGAACACAGACTATCCGATGACACGGATACATAATTTTGTGAAAGACAAACTCGTCCTCATGAATTTTCCCCTTTGGAAATCGAACGTTTTTCCATACTTCTTTCTGATACAGCTTATTCCATGCTACAACGCAAATACTATGTTTGCTCTGTTTGAGACATATAAATTCTCGGCCTGTCAAAACGATTTCTTCTTCCAGATCTCTTTTCTTACTCATCGGATTTTCCAGGCAATCTTCCAGCTCATCGTACGCATACTCATAATCGCAAACCGCTATGGACGCCGATGTTTTTTTGATTTCCTGATATAGAACTTCCAGCATTGCAGGCTCAATATAATCGTCGGAATCTACAAAGCAAATATATTCTCCGCCAGCCAGATCCAAGCCGCAATTTCGCGCATCTGAAAGTCCACCATTTTCCTTATGGATCACTCTGATCCTGGGATCCTTCCGGGCAAATCGATCACAGATTTCACCGCATCGATCGGGGGAACCATCATCTACAAGAATGATCTCCAAATTCTGATAGGTCTGATTTTGAACACTTTCGACACATTGTTCCAGCCATTTTTCCACTTTATAAACAGGAATGATAACTGAAATCAGCGGGTTCTCCATTTTCTCACTCATACATTCATCCCCCATGTTCATTCCAGAACACACCATGCGCTCCCTCCTCTGCCTGCCCTACGGAGTCCCCCCACCTCCGGGCGGGCAAATCCAGCATTTTTATATCACTATACCGTACCCAGACCTGACTGCCAACATCTATTTTTCTGCCTCTTGATGCTCTGCTCCTGCAATGCGCACGGGGCTCTCTGCAGGCCGCATCTTTACCTCAAATATGTTACTTTATAACGCTTTTGCTGCAACTCGGCGTTTTTTCAAACTTTTTTGAATTTTATTGCACGATGCTGGCAGACTTCGCTATTCTATACATAATAGAGAGAATTTTTCGCCAAAGATCTCATATCATGTTTGCCGTTTTCTTTTTGTTTTCATTCTGTGATACTTTAATTTCAGCCTCTTATACACATATCCGAATACAGAACGTTCCTCTCCCTTCTTTTTGTAAAAGCTATACCTCATACAATTGTGTATAACAAACGCAACACATTTATTTCTTGTCCGGTCCACCTCCTTGATCTTTTTCTCCAGTTCTTTCACATCTTCCGGGATCCAGAGAGCAGAATAATGATGGATCGAATATGTATTTTCCGTTCTGTGAAAAGATCTCGTTTCATAATCCAGCGGACAAAAATATTCCGGCGGATAGACCGTCACATCGTCTGTTTTCCAAATTTCTTTTGCGCTAAACCGATATCCGTATTTATAAAGCGGAAATGTATTCTTTTGGGGACAAGGCTCTACATCCAAGGTCCCGTCCGGCAGTCGGAAATGTTGCTTTTCATATTCCTCCAAAAGTTCCTGCAGGATCCTGCTGCCTTTTTCTGCCCCAAATCCAAGGCCTGTATTGACAAACCCCGAACTCTCCGTCGCCAGATAGCACTTGTGTTCCAGCAGCGGATCCAAGGATCTCACCAGCTCCACGTCCGTGTCCAGGTAGATTCCTCCGTATTGAAAAACCACTTTCAAGCGGGCATAATCGCTTACAAACGCCCATCTTTTTTCCTGATAAGCTTCTTTTGCAAAATCACAGCAGGCAATATCGAAGTTGTCCTCATTCCACTCACGGATCTCGTAGTCGGGGCAGTATTTCTTCCAACTGGCGATGCAAGTTTTTGCCAGGTCAGGCAAAGGCCCCCGCCCAAACCAGCAATAGTGGATGACTTTGGGGATCATTTTCCGCTTCCTCCTTCCTCCACCTCCGGGCGGGCAAATCCATCCTCTTTTCAACATTTATTATATCGTATCCAGACCTGTCTGCCAATACCAATTTTCCGTTTCCGTGCGTCTGAACGTCCAAACAGGCCGTCGCATTCCGGATGCGGCGGCCTGTTTTTGCATTACGGTCCGGAGCGCCCGGCGGCGCGCCGGACGCTGCCCTCCCAATGCCAAAACCGTTTTTACTTTTCACGCGGCCGGCGGCCCATTCGTCCGAAAGGTTCCCATGCAGCACGTCGCATCGCTTATGCCCGGGCGGTTTCCGTCACTCACTCGTCCCAGCGGTCGTCGCCGTCATCGTCGTCGTTCCAGTGGTCCTCGCCGTCCCAATCGTCGTCATCGTCGTCGTCATCGTCGTCGTCATCGTCGTCATCATCGTCATCATCCCAGTCGTCGCTGTCATAGGGGGCATCCGAGCCGGTGGGGTCATCATACCAGTCATCGTCATCTCTGGGAGCATCCGAGCCGGTGGGGTCGTAGTCGTCAGGGAGCTGCACCGGGGGCGCCGTATTCGAGGCAGGCGGGGCGCTCTGCGCAGGCGTCTGGGCGGGCGTGCTCTGGGCAGCCTGCTGGGGAACGTCGTCGGGCGCCGCCTCTCCCATCCGGATCCGGATGGTGCTGCCGTAGTGCTCGTCCAGTTCTTCCCAGATCTCCTCGGCCTCGTGGGCCTGCCAGTCCGCATCCTCGCTGGCCACCGATACCGACACCGTCCCCCCGTCGGTCAAATATCCCATCACGATGGCCCGGGCCACCAGCTCGCTGGCCGCGTCTTCCCGGTCCATCCCCTGGTACGCAAACCCCGAGACCAGGGCCGCGCCGTCTGCGTTCAGACCCTTCAGGTCCAGCACCCGTCCGCTCCGGCTGAGCGTCATCTCCACATCCGGGTTGATCTGGAGGCGCAGGGTGCCATAGGGGGTGAAGTTGGGCCGGTAATAGCCGAAAAAGCCCAGGCACAGGCAGGCGGCCAAAGCAGCCGCGGCCACCGCGGCCCGCAGCCAGACCGGACGCCGGGCGGGGGGCAGGCGCAGCTCCACCACATCCTGCACCGTCTGGCCCACCTGATAGTGCAGGTTGGCCGTCTTAAGGAAGCGGCCCCTCTCGTCCAGCACCACCGCATAGGCCGGGTGGGTCTCCATCACAAGATATTTCATTCCCGCACTCCTTCCTTCAGGGCCACCATCTGGCACAGATGCCCCCGAATGATCTCATATCCATTGGTAAAAGCCAGCAGCACCGCCACCAGATATTTCCGGTGCCGCTCGATGGTCTTTTTATCCACGCCGGAGCCTGCGGCCAGCTCCCCGATGGGCAGCCGCCCGGTCTGTGCCAGGCGGTCCAGCAGCGCGGGGTTTGCGCGGGCATAATCCAGGACCCGGCGGCAGGCCGCCAGGGTGCGCTCCTGCCGGGGGCAGTTGTCGGCCACATCCGAAAAGGAAATGGCAAACTGCTCCCCCAGCTGGCGTCCAAATTCGGTGATCTCGCTCTGGCTGGCCACCCGCACCTCATATTGGGCCAGCTGGTCCTGAGTATCGGGCAGGGTCTCCAGCAGCATGCGCCCGTCCTCCCCGTCCCCCGGGGCCGAGAGAGACAGCGCGCCCCGGTGCCGGCTCTCGGCCCGGTAGTAGTCGATCAGGCGGTTGCGGATGGCCCGGGCCGCATAGCCCAAAAAAGAGCCTCTGCCCTTGTCATAGGCCAGGGCCGCCTCATAAAAAGCCATCATGGCGATGCTCAGTTCGTCCTCATGGCCCGCCTCGGGGGCGCTGTGGGTGAATTTATAGGTCTCGCTGCGTATAAACCCCATATACTGCGCCACCAAGGCATCCGCAGCCGCCGGGTCCGTCCTGGCTGCCCGGACCTGGGCCACGATGCTGTGTTCGGTCTGTAACAACATTCGGTCTCCTCCTTCCATCAGCAGGATACGGACGCCGCGCTCTGTTTTCGGGTACGCCCGTCCCTTTTGTACAAAATCCCACCCCCAGTGTACCAGATTACGGCCAAAGATGCGAGGGGGCAGACGCATTTTGCGGCGCGGCGTTCCAAACAAACGCAAAACGGTCGCAGCGCCGGTGTCTGGATACCGGGCGCCGCGGCCTTGCGAGGGAAAGGAGTTCAGGTAGGATCTTCCGGTGGATCTCGATCCGGAGAGGATATCACCGTTCGGCGTGGAACTCCATCCCTTCTTCCAGCAGGAGAACGCCCTGGCGCTGATGAAGGAGTATGGCGTCCATCCCGAAGCATGGGGTCCCTTTGCCGAGGGCAACCACGGCATCTTCACCCATCCCGTGCTGACCGCCATCGGCCAGAAATACGGCAAGAGCGCCGCCCAGGTGGCCCTGCGGTGGAACGTCCAGCGTGGCGTCACCGTCATCCCCAAGTCCATCCACAAGGAGCGCATGGAGCAGAACCTGTCCATCTGGGACTTCCAGCTCAGCGACGAGGATATGGCAGAGATTGCACAGCTCGACATCGGCCACAGCGAGATCGTGGACCACAGCGACCCCAAGTTTGTCCAGATGCTCCACCGGATGAAAGTCCACGAATGATCCGCCCGCCCTTTGCGCGCCGGCGCCGCTCCAGAAAAACAACGCATCCATCATCCAAGAAAGCCGCTCGACGCATCGAGCGGCTTTCTTTTTGCGACACGCTAAAACGGAGGCAGCTTTCGCTGCCTCCGTCTAAAGACTGATTCCGTTCAGGTCTATGCAGGCCCTCACGGTCATATCCTTCCATACACCCTTGCAAAACGCGTATCCGGTCCGCTTGCAATAAGCGGCGTCATCCTGCGTCAGCAAAAGGCCGAAGGAAAGATATTTTTAACCCCTCGGGTTCTTGATGGCAGCCTGAGCGGCGGCCAGACGGGCGATGGGCACACGGTAGGGCGAGCAGCTCACGTAGTCCAGGCCGATGTTGTGGCAGAACTCGATGGAGGAAGGATCGCCGCCGTGCTCACCGCAGATGCCCAGGCCGATGTCGGGGCGGGTGGCGCGGCCGGGTCTCGATCCGCTCCAGCTGAATCTTCCGCTCACTGTTCCCCTGCTGGTCCTTCCGACTGGTCTCCTTGTAGTATTTTTTCAGCAGCTCCAGGGCGATCTGGATGATCTGGTGCTTGTCCCCCAGCAGCTGCTCAAAGAGGGTGTCGGCCATCATTTCCAGCTTCCAGTCTCCGTACATCCGAATCCCGCAGTACCCCTCGCTGTCCAGGCCCATCTCCTCCCGTTTCTGCTTGGAACCGTTGTTGATCCGGTTGTAGCACTGGTATCCGTAGGAGATACTGCCGTCCTTCCGGACGTGCCACTTGTCCCGGCGGCAGGCATAGCCGCAGCTGCACCGCAGCTTGTTGACCCAGATATCCTCGGAACTCCGGTTGCTGATGGTCACCTTGCCGTCTTTCAGAGCCACCGGTTTCCTCCGGTTGAGCCGGATGCTCTGGGCCTTGTTCCAAACTTCCTTGGAGACAATGGCCGGGAAGTCCCCTTCCTGATACTGATAAGTGGAGGCGTCCAGGTTCAGCACCCGGTGCTGTTCCAGAAAGTTGTTGTTCCGGGACTTGTTGTAGCACTTGGTGCCGGTGTAGGTGGCATTTTTCAGAACCCGCACCACGCTGGAGGCGCTCCACCGCACCAGCCCCATGGCGCTCTTCCTGTGCCGGGCGTTGAGCTCGTTGGCAATTTGCAAAGAACCTCTCCCCTGCAAATAGAGGTCGAAAATCAGCCGCACCGTCTCGGCCTGCTCCTCGTTGATTTGATAAGTATCTCCAACCCGGTCATAGCCCAGAATATTGCCGTTGCCGTACAGCACCCCTTTCTCCCGACTCACCTTCTGGCCCGCCCGCACCCGCTCGGAGGTCTTGCGGCTCTCCTCCTGGGCCAGGGTGGCCATCAGGGAGAGGCGAAGCTCGCCATCCCCGTCCATGGTCCAGATATTGTCCTCGATGAAGTAGACTTCCACCCCGATGCCTTTCAGATCCCGGGTGATGACCAAGGTGTCCACCACGTTCCGGGCAAACCGGCAGACCTCCCGGGTCACAATCAGATCAAACTTGCCCTGCCGGGCGTCGTCAATCATCCGCAGAAAGGAGGGCCTTTTCTTGGCCTGGGTACCGGTAATGCCCTCGTCTATATACCGGTCCTGAATCTCCTAGTTGGGATGATACCGCGCCTGATCGTCGTACCACTGCATCTGGTTTTCCAGGGCAGCAATCTGCGCCTCGTGCTCGGTGGATACCCGGCCATAGACGGCCACCTTCCGCTTCCGGTTCCGGTCCAGCTGGGTGTAGTCCGTCAGCTTAAAGCGATAGTTGTAATCGTCCCGCATCATAATGCCGCCCTCCTTGTTTCTTAAATGCCGTGCCCCTTGGCAGGGGCTTTGCTTGTGTTGCGAACCACGTTGGCATAGGTCTCCGGGTTGACCAGACCTTTCTTCATCAGAATTTCGATCAGGGCAACCGCTGCATAGCGTTCATCAATCTTGTTGTTCTTGATTCTGGCACCTCCATCTTATCACATATGCTTGGTTTCGTTGAGGATGTCGATTGGAATGTTTCATATCATCCGGCGTTGGCCTTCCGGATAGATTGTTCAAAATTTTTAATAAAATCTATACCCTGTTCCCCGATCCGCCGGATGCCTTCCAGCCCCGAGAGACAGAGCGCCGGATTGCTCTGCAAACAGGTGTTCCATCGGAAAATCAAAGTGTCCAGGGCATCCTCCATTTCAGCGAAAATGTCCTCCTCGTTCATCTCTCCGGTGGGCTGGAGCATCTTTTCCGACGCTTCCCGGATGGCTTGCAGGGTTTCTGCAACGCTGCGCTTACGTTTCGGCTTTTCCTGGGGCTTCTCTTGGGGCTTTTCTTTGTCTTTGTGCTTTTCCTCGGGCTTTTCGAGTTCTTTGGTCTGCCGGAGCTGCTGGACCAGAGCTGGTCTTTCCTCCTGCGGAGCCTTGGCGATGGCCGCCACAGCCTTCTCTGTGGGTTTGATGCTGCCGGTCAGGATTTCCTGTTTGATGCCGGGAACGGCCTCCTCAGCGGCATCTACGCCGTTGGCGAATTGCTCTGCACGGATAACAGTATTTCTGGCTACGCCATTCTCGGCTGCAATGCGTTCACAGGTTTTTTCTTTCAAGATCAAGTTACCATTTTGGTAACTTGATTTTGGTGCATTGTTTTTACGATCTCCGCCATATGCAATCTTCTCCGCCTTGTACTGCTGTCCCATCAGATACTTGAATTGCTGGGACGTTAGGTTCCGCCGCCCCAGCTGGTTTTTGCAGATCCAGGCGATGACTGCGTACCGATCGGGAAACTCCTTCTCATAGATAGTGAACTGAATCTCCGGGTGCTGCTGAAGGATGCGGTAGCGGTTGTGACCATCCACGATGATGCCGTTCCAGACGATCAGCGGGTTGATAACCACCCCATCTGCCAGGATGTTTTCCTCCAGCTGTTTCAGTTCTTCCTCACGAAGCGGAGGAATCTTGCTCTGAAACTCCGGGTCAACGCTCAAATTCTGCAGCATCTGCTTTCGCCTCCTCTCTTTTATCGGGTGTGAATTCCATTTCAGTCGAACTTTAAGGCCCACTGCCCTGGAGCTTTCCATTCCGGCCAGTGGTTTGAAATTGATTTTTCGGGTTCCTCCCCCATTTGTCCTCGACACCCCGGGGAGGGTTGGGAACCTTCTGGCGGCGGATTTGCACCGCTCCATCGGCCTTTCGGCCGCCCCGCCTTCTTCATGGCCGGGCCGCGAGTTACGGAAGTGTCATTGTCTGGAAGTTCCAGGAGGTTGAACTATTCGGTTTTCAAGGTGCTGCGCGGTCTCTGGTAAAAGCATACCAGAAGTTTTTCCGTTCCGGGAGTGACCGGAAGTACACCATTTGGTGTACTCTTAGTACACCTCTCTGTGAAAGTGCCCATTACAATGATAACTTAGGTCCCTCTTTGACGGGAGTGACTATCTGTCACAGTTTACTATGACGGGTTGTCATACCTTCCAAGTTTTTCATTTTTCAGGCACAAAAAATGCCGGCAGACAGTCGCAGTCTCATCCAAACTGCTTCTATCTGCCGGTATTCCATATGCTGCCTTACCGGGCAGCGTTTTGTTTTATCCTTCTCTCTGATCCACAACGTCCAGAGAATCTCTGCCTACCCGGCAGAGCAAAAAGAGAACTTTCACCCCAGCCGCCTTTGCCTGGGCCAGAGCCTCGCCGAAAGCCGGGTGGGTGTCCACATTGGGCCGCACCTCGGCAATCCCTTCCATCTGGATCACAAAGGCTACCCCACAGCGGACCCCGGCCTGCTGGGCCTGGGTCAGTTCCTGCAGGTGCTTGACGCCCCGCTCGGTGGGGGCATCCGGGAAGTAGCCGATGCCGTTCACTTCCAGGGTGCAGCCCTTCACCTCCAGCAGATAGAGCTGGCCCGCCTTTTCCATGGCGAAATCAATCCGGGACTTCCCATAGGAGAACTCGGGGTGGATGTCGTCAAAGCCCTGGGTTTCCAGCCACTCCTTCACCACCTTGTTGGGAGCCTGGCTGTCGATGTTGACCCAGCCCAGGCCCTCTTTCCGGACGGCTACCAAGTCATATTTTGTCTTGCGGGCAGGGTTATCCGACACTTCCAGCCGGACATCCGCCCCTGGCAGCAGCAATTCTTTGCAGCGACCGGTGTTTTTGACATGGACGGTTTCTTCCTTGCCATCCAACATAACCTTGGCAATGAAGCGGTTGGGGCGGGAGAGGAAGGTGGCGTCTACGATTTTTTTATATTTCATGTAATTTAAACCAACTCATACGATTGTTAGGCTCTTACGTTTTGACCTGGATTCCCGTAAAACTCACGCAATTTTTTGAAGAATGGACTTTGCATCTGCGATATTCTGATTCAGTTCTTTATGATTGACCTGATTCATTCCTTCTCGATCCTGAGACTGAAGCACAACCTGAACTTTACACATTTTGTACAGCAGCCCCACCAGCAAAACCGTATTTTCTATGGTAATCTTATCCGCAGATGTATAGGCATTCCAGTCGGTGCGGCCTTCCTCCAAAATAATGGATTTCATTGCCTGCAAGTGTTGCTCGTACTGCTTTTGCACCAATAAAAGCGAATCCTTATACCAGCCTGCGGAGACATACAAATCATTCAGATACTGGCAAATCTGGTTGATCTCATCTTCTGCCTCTTTCATCTGATTCCAGGCTTCATCTGCTTTATCAGAGATGGACTTGCCCACCAGGTTAAAAATGATGCCACCAACCAGAATTCCTACACCCAGAGTGGCAGCTCCCAGCACTGCAGAACCCAGCGCCATACCACCGCCTCCGGCCGCCAAAGCTCCGCCGCCCAAAGCGGCCAGGGTGGCATTGACAGCCGCCGCGCCGCTGAGGGAAGCAATTGCTGTTCCTGTGGATGCTGTACCCAGGGCCATTACTGCAGCCGTTGTTGCACCTGCTGCGGCAAAGCCGCCGGCAGTGCCCAGCGCCGCACCGCCCAGTCCACCCAGCAAAACGCCCGCTCCCACAGACGTTTTCTTCAGCTCCTCAGGGTTGTACTCCGGGATCTGAACTTCTTCATGGGCCAGGTTCTTGAATTCGGGGCGATTTTGAATTTTCTCCATCAGATCTGAAAAGGTCTCAAAATCCTTGAGAATGGACAGCTCTAACTTTCCCAGATCGTCCATTTCCTGATTGGTGGTTTCTGTTTCCTGCTCAAAGCGTTTCAGATTGCGCTGATGTTTTCTCTGGGCTTTTTTCTGGGTGTCGCTGGCTTTTTTCATTTTTACGGCACCCTGCACGCCAGATGTTGCTCCGACAGCGGCCGCAGCAGCGGCTCCCATTCCCAATATCAAGGGTAACGGCATGATCCATTCCTCCTTATCCCTGTTTCAATCTCTCGCAGGCCTCGTAGTTGAGCTTATCATATGTTTCTCTGCTCATAATCCCCTTGAAGAAGACTTCATAGCTCTCATCCACCCTGCACAGCAAGGGCCTGTCTTTGTAGATGCTGCACAGATTGCCGGACAGATATTTGCACACACCATCTCCCCGGTCCAGTTCCCGGTATAGATCCGACCAACCCAGATGGCGGCAGCATGCGCCGCATTGATCACATTGAAACATCATTCAAACACCAGCCGCATCTGAGGGTTTTGCATGGCTTCATCAAAAGAACGGTAGTTCTTCCATGGCAATGGAAGTCCATAGCTCAGGTAAGCCTGTTCCAGGATCGCATTCAGTTCTTCTTCGCTTTGTGTCTGGTCGATTGTTTCTGCAATGTTGTGATAGATCGCCGTCTCTTTGCGGAAGGATTCCAGATCAATTTGTTCCAGCCTGGCGGCGTATTCTTCAAAGAATCGCGCCTGGTTTTGGTAATAAGCAATATCCCCTTCCACTGTATCAATCTGGTTCAGGGAAGAAACCAGCTTGTTAACCATTTCGCTGCGGTTCAGGAAGTAGAGCAAAGTACAGCTCATGATGCCTGTCACAAATGTCCCACAGAACATTGGCACTGTATCTCCTGCCAGAGGCAACGTTCCCAATGGCAGATCAGTTAGAGCCTCCTGTACCAGCACTCCCACTACAACGCTGGCCCCCGTAGCCAAGATTTGAGCCGTGGCACGCATCCGCTCGCCAAAGGGGTATGCATCCGGATTAATCAGCAGCACCTTGCAGGCTTCCACCACCGAGGCATAAGACTGGCGGATCACCCGCACAACATTCTTCGCAGTGGTAAAAAAGATATTGCACAAAGTGGTGGTGAGGCTGGCCAGGACTCCGGCTGTTGCGCCGCTAAGAAATTTGGAAAACAAGTCCGGAAATTTCTGCTTTGCATTTTCAAATCCACGCAGGATGCCATGGCCAATCCGTCCAAGGAAATCTCCCAGATCAAATGGCCCATTCTGAACATCACATGCCTGGAACTCTTCCTCTACCGCAAACCACATTTCAGCAAAGACAAAGCCCAATGCCTGCCGTGCCCCCATCCGAAGCCCCACGTTGGCCGCGGCCAGCGTTAGATCCTTGGCAAAACGAGGACTGGTATAATAGGCTGCTGCCAGTTTGGCATTGTAATCTTTGCGCGCGGCGGCATCCACCTTCCGCATATTTTCTTTTTGCTTATCGCTATACTCATCCCCACGCCGCTCCAATAGTTGATCCATTGTCTTATCTTTCTTGGTGCGATTGGTATGAGGATTGGTGGCTTTCAGGTTTTCTTCGCAGTTGGCCAAATCTGTGCCCTTGATGCCTGACAGCACCCGGCCACGGTCATCGTGAATTTCATGAGCAGAAATCACATGATCCAGATCCGTTTTGCCATTGCGGGCTATTTTATCGCCCGTATAGGCATCCCGCAAAGTTCCTGCCTTTTTCTGTTGGCTAATCTGCCGGTTAATCTCTTTATAACGCAGGTCGCGATGATATTCGTTGGTATCATACTTACCACGGTTCTCATAAGCCGCCGCATTTCGGGCGTTCTTATAAGTCATCTCCGGTGTCTGACCAACCTGACGCACATTATGGATGGTGTCCACATCACCGCCATACTGATCCTGAACCAAAAAGTCCAGTCCAAAGGATGTGATGAGACTCTCCACGATGACCCTTTTATACTGCTGAAGTAGCAAATCCATAACCGGTTCATTGGGATCAGACGGCATATGATCCCCAACGGCGCAAACATAATTGCTCATATTGTCATCTCTTTTTAAGTTCTTTGCGTCTTTTCCATACAGCGTTTTTTGCAATTTTCTAAAGGTTGTTTATATAAGAGTACCATGTGTTTTTTAAAATGTAAACAGATTGATTTTATTTGCCTCTCCATAGGCAGCAAACAATTTTACCGATTGAATTGTGTCAAAGAAAGGCTGCCAGTTCACACAACCAGCAGCCTCATTGTTTTTATTGCGTTTGGGATGTTCCATTTCCTTGCAGCGCATGCGCAAGAGCCTGTTCTATTCGATTGGCTTCCTCGCTTTCATCAGTCCGAAGACGAAGCAAAGGAATCCCACACCGCTCAAAAATGCGATTCTTCTTTGCATCTCTTTGAGCCTGTACGCTGCCTACTGCATGGAATGCAGTTCCATCTACTTCAACCGCCAGCAGCGGCGATTTGTCCACTCGCCGGAACAGCAGAAAATCCACATGGGTCAAGGGATTTCGGGCGTAGACAGCCTCATCTTCGGTCAGCAGGGTGTAATCTCGGATCAAATGATTGACTGACACGTGGACCGCACAGTCCACCGAAGAGAACTGTTCTTTTCGCAATATTTTCTCAATGACAGTATAGAGTAGATTTTCTGAATCATATTCTGACACTCGTCTGTGCTTTTTCAGATAAGCCTGGCGCTGTACTGCATATCCTTTGTAGAGCAGGTCAAACACCGAATAAACGGTGCTGTTTACCACTTCGCAGTTATTATATAGAATATACCGAGTCAGATCCCCATAGTTGGTGCGATCATTCCGAGGATCGCTGGACGTAATCACTGTCAGAGACCGAACTGCCCGCGACACTGCCACATTGAGCATATGAGGATCATCCACAAATTTGGTGATCACATTGTCCACCGAAGTCAAGACAATGGCATCCTTTTCACGGCCCTGGAATTTGTGAACGGTCGCCACTTCCCATTCCTTTCCCAACTGGGCCTGGATGGCTGCTACCTGGTCGCGGTATGGGGTAATGATGCCGATTTGGTTGTATCCCTGCGCTTTCAGCCTGGGAAGCACTTCTTCCCGCATCACGTCAATCTGGCGCTGGTTCAGATGTCCCCGGGCATGATTGCCTGGGGATGTTTTGTATATGGTCAGGACATTGGGTTCTCCGTGATCCTCAGTCATAACAATTAACTTACCGCCATAAAATTTCTGGTTGCAGAAGTTGATGATTTTGGGATGACAGCGGTAATGTTCACGCAGAAGCACCGTGGGTACATCCTTCCACACTTCCAGTGCCGAAGCAAGCAAACTGTGTGTCGAAAAATGATAGGGTTCCGGCAGAGCATACCGGTTCCAGACAGCCTCGCTCCTTTGGATACTGTCGCTATTCAGAACATTGGGAAGCTGCTGGAGGTCACCTACAATTACCACATTTTTTGCGCAAGCCAAAGCCAACACGCCGGTGGTTAGATCCACCTGGGACGCTTCATCCACAATTAGGTAATCATAAAGATAGTCTGGATGCAGCGTTCCCTTGACCGAATAAGTGGTACTCAGAATCACCGGATATTCTGTATTGAACCGCTCGGAGGCGCGGCGGAAGCTTTCCAGTGCAAAGCGAGGCCGCTTTTCGTTCCAACGGAATCGTTGGCTCAATTCGGCCCGAAACAGTTGCAGAGACCGATCGGACAGCTCTTTCATTTTCTCGTCAAAGGAATAATCTTGCAGCATCTGTTCCAGATGAGCTTTTTCCTCCGTCAACTCCTGACGGTGCAGACGATAATATTCCCGCTGGAGGTACGGAATCACTGTTTCCGGTGCCTGTCGAAACAGTTCCATAGCACTTCGGCTGAAACGAAGCCAAATCAAAATTCGTTTCAGCAAACCCAGCCTTTTTCCCTTTTCTGTATAGGCCTCATATTCCAGCCACAAAGATAGCACTTCTGCGGCTGACAGGTTCTTGACCTGACCCTGAAAAGCGTGTCCTATGCTCTCATAGTAGGACGCAAAGTCATGTTCCTCCGGCGTCAGTTCCAACAGCTCCTGCTGAATTGCTGCAATCCGGTTCTTTGCCTCCAGCTGCCGATTCAGCTCATGAGATAACTGTATAACTGATTGTTCCAATCTCTGTTGTTCTTCCGGCTCTAACACCCAGGACTCCATGTCAGGATACTTCCCTGTTTGGGCTTCCAGAAACTGTTCTTTGTTTGCCCGACTGCCCAAAAAAGCCGTTAAAAAGGAAAGGTCTTTTGCCTCCATTTTTTCGGCTACATTCAAAGTTGCCGAATTATTATTGGAAACCACCGCCACCGTTTTTCCGTTTCGGACGGCATTGACAATGATGTTCAGGATGGTCTGCGTCTTCCCGGTGCCCGGCGGTCCCTGGATGATGCTCACCTGAGAGGACAATGCATTTTCTACTGCCACTTTTTGGCTCTGATTCAGGCCAAATGGATAGAGAATCACTTCAGGCAAATCACGCTTTTTCAGCTTTGCAGCTGGATTCAAATAGCTGGCTAGTACGCTCCCACTGTCAATCCTCTTACACCGTTCATATTGACCGCTCAATAGGTTCATACCATTGTCAGCTGTAAGACCTACTGCCTCGGCGGTCTCCTTAAAATAGGCAAAGAGATACTTCACCTTTTGATCCGTCAAGCAGTTTTGATGAAGCACAACATCAGTTTTGGGATAAGAAACGGCTTTTTTACCTGTCCAGACAAAACGATACCAAGTGCCATAATCCAAAATTTCATCGAGATCAGTCAGGGAGCGATCAGTGGTCTCCACGATCCATCCGTCTGCCTTGAAACGTTGCCGCAGTTCCAGGACCTGTACCTTATCACGCCGGTAATGATAAGCTTTGCTAGACTTGGTGTAGATAATCTCACAATACTCGCTTTCCAGCTGAAAATGAGCAACCGAATCCGTTCGGTCCTGGCCGTTGATAAGGATAAGATACTTTTCCTGATCCATTTCAGGCCTCCATAGCCGTTTCTTAAATAGCAATGTTGTATTAATATTTTATTATAACATGCACTTTTACTTATCACAAGATACAGAAGGCGCTGCAAAGTAACCGCCCTATAATCCCCCGACTGTAAAAAAGTACCAACCTGTGAGAAAATAAGAGAAAGTATCAAAAGTCTAAGAAGTCTTAGAAATCTGAGAAGTCTCACAGGGGGTAAAAAATG